>DATBEM010000233.1:0-43677 GCA_036276115.1 Trebonia sp. | reverse complement strand
CAGGGCCACGTTGAGGATCGTGTTGTCGAGGTTGGCGATCAGCACCGTCACGCACAGCACCGCGAGGGCCGCCCCGCGATGCACGCGCGGCGGGCAGGCATGCCGCCCCCCGTAGCGCCCTCGCCGCGCTCGCCCCGGCCGCCGCGCCGCCGTGCCCGCCGCTTGCCTGGGAGCCGACCGGGTGCCTGCGGCCGAGGCGGTACCGCCCGCCTCGCCAGCGGGCCGCGTCGCGGCACCGGACTGGGCCACGCCACCGAGTTGCACCGTCCCGCCGAGTTGCACCGTCCCGCCGGACGGCGCCGTCTCAGCGGATGGGGCCACGCCACCGGATGGCACCGCGCTTCCCGGGGGCCTCGTGCCAGCCGTGTCCGCCACGCCACCGAACCGCAGCTGGCTGGCCGGCTGCACCGCGCTGGCCGGCTGCATAGCGATCCCCGGCTGCCCAGCGATCCCCGGCTGGCCCGGGCCAGCGGCCTGCGCTGCGTCGCTGAACGGCGCCGCGCCCGGGGGGTGCCCGGTCCCGGCCGGCTGCCGGTACCCCGCCGGCGCCCTGCCACCGGGCACCGCCGGGCCGCCGCCCTGCCCCATGCTCCCGGCCAGCCCGATGCCAGCGTCCTGCCCGGACCCGGCCGCCCCCGGCCCGCCGGCCGGCGGCGCCACTGGCGTGAAACTGGGAATCCTGGCCCCGGCCGCCCGCGCGGCGAGGCCGGCCTCCTCCTGGCCGGCTGCGTGCCCGGGGCCGGAGTCCTGTCCGGCGGGCATGGCCGGGCCCGCGTCGGCGGCCTGCCCCGGGCCGCCCCGCTCGGGCGCGCCGGTGATCATGCCCTCGGTCATGCCTGCCTCCCGTGCAGCCAGGACGCGCCGCGCCCAGGTGCCGCGCGGCATCAATTCGCAGGCTAAGTCATTTTTGCAGTCCAGTGCAAGTTTGCTTTGCGCTGTATGCTGGCGGAATGACGGAAGTGGCGCGGGAAGAACCCGGCCCGCGCGCGCCGGGGCTGCGGGAGCGGAGCAAGGCCAGGCGCAAGGACGCGATCATCCGGGCGGCCTACCGGCTGTTCGCCGAGCGCGGCTACGACGCCACCACCGTCGCCGACATCGCGGCCGAGGCGGAGGTCGCGCCCCGGACGGTGGCCATGTACTTCCCGTCCAAGCAGGACATCGCCCTGTCGCGGTTCACCGAGGCGGCCGACGACCTGACGGCGGCGCTGCGCGACCGCGCGGCCGGCGAGACCGCCGCGCGGATCGTGCGCCGCTGGCTGCGGGCCGGGGAGCGGCCGGCCGACTATGAGCTCCGGCAGCTGTCGAAGCAGATGTTCGCGGCCAACCCCGGGCTGAACGCGCTGCGCAACGCGCGGATGAGCGCCGTCATCGCCGAGGGGGCGGCGGCCCTGGCGGCTGAGCTCGGCTGCCTGGCGGGCGACCCCGGCCCGCGCATCGCCGCCACCGCCGCCGCCGCCGTCCTCATCGAGCTCACCGACATCCCCCTCGGCCCCGGGCGCGACGAGGCGATGACGGTAGCGTTCCGGTTCCTGGAGGCGGGCATCACCGCCCTGCGCCCGGCCGGCTGACGGGGAACGAGGAAGGGACCTTGCTCGAACCAGTGGCCGTGCGCGTTCAGGAGCTGCAACGGCGCCTCGGCGAGGCGATCTTCGCGCGGGTGGCGGGACCGGAGGGGCCGGTGACCCGCACCTGCTGCGCTGGGTGCACGTGGCCCGAGGCCGACAGCTTCCTGCGCTGCCACCAGCGCTACGGCGCGCGGCCGCTGGACGCGGCCGGGTGCGACGGTTACCTGGCCGACGCCGCCCGCATCGCCGTCGCCCTCGGCGTCCCCGGCCCGCCCCGGACGCAGGCCGAGCTCGCCACCGCGCTGGGCGGCTACCGGCCCGAGCTGCGCGCGATCCCCGAGGCCATCGACGCCGCCCGCTTCCTGGTCCGCCGCCCGCCCCTGCCGCTGGCGGCCCGTGGCCCGTACGCGCTGCTGGCGGCGGCCGCCGTCGCCGAGCTGCCGGACTGGGCACGGCGGGAGCTGAGGCTGCCACGGCTGCCGGCCGCCGAGCCCGCCCTCGTCCGGCCGGCCGGCCGGGCCATCACGGGCGCGATCCGGTGGGCGATGAGCGCCCGCCGCCAGGAGCTGCCCGGCCGATCATGAGGGCCGGCCGCCGTCCCGGATTATCGTGAAGGATTTCCCGGTTCGGAAGGATTTTCCTTGTCCCGGTGTGGCAAATCCTTCACAATCGTAATTTCTTACCGAAAAAATAGTGGCACCTGCGGCGTGGGGGACGGGTGCGCCGGGGTGCCCGGCGCTGGTGGTTACCGCTGGCTCGCAGGCGGCCTGGCCGACAGGCCGGCCCCGGTGGCGTCCCCTTCCGATCTCGCCGCGACTCCTCGACGCGAGTACTTCCCCCGGGAAAGGGTCATCGCCGGGTCCGGCGGCTGGCCGGCCCGGCGAGGCCCTCAATCATGGCGTGCTTGTTGCCAGCGGAGGCTACTAGCGGCGGCGACCGCGGCCAGGCTCCGCGTGGAAGAGGCGCAGGATGAGGAGCAAGACCCAGGCGCCGACGATCGACCCGATGATGCCGACGGCGTGGAAGCTGTGCCAGTTGGCCGAGTGGTACTCGACCAGGTTCCACAGGAAGCCACCGACGAACGAGCCGACGATGCCGAGAATGATGGTGCCGATGATGCCGATCGGGTCGCGGCCAGGCATGAGCAGACGGGCGATAGCGCCTGAGATGAGGCCGACGATGATGAGCACAATGATGAAGGTGACCATGCCGTACTGCTTCCCCGGCTGCGGAGATTATTCGGATTATTCGTAGCCGGGGTGGTCACGGATTGGTACAGGGTGCCGTGGCTTGTCGTGGCGACCCGTACCGCACGCGCCCGGCCGCCCGCCGTGACCGGCCGGCGGCGGTCTGGGGTCATACCTCGCCCTGACCTCCCCAGCTCCGCGATTCGCCCCTTTCGTCACTTTCCGGCACTGCGTAGGCGCACATAGGTAACCCACCTAAATACGTACCGAGCTTCGCCCGTAATCTTGCCTGGGGCGCAATTGCGTCCTTAGCGTGGTCATATCGCTTCATCCGAACTTCCCATTTCAGGACAACGCAGGGGCTAGCCGGACACCCCCCTCATCCGGCTTGCAGTTTCGGTACACGCAACTGCCGCACTTGCGGGGTACGTACCCGCAGGCCTGCGGGAACGGCGCGTTACCTGGGCGGGAAGCGGGCCGCGGCCTCACCGGAGGACGCGGGGACGACATGGGGCGCGCCGACACGGGAAGCAGCTGAGACATCGATGCGAGAAGGTGTTACCTGCGAGGACACAGCCCGGCGAGGGGCCAGGAGTAAACCGCCGGCCATGCCATCGCCCGGTCACGACCGCGCGACCCTGGAAGACCAGCCCGACAGCCGGGCGCATTACCCCGGGCACGGGCCGGGGCGGGCGCCCGGCGTCCCGGCCCAGGCTCCCCCGGGCACGACCCGGACGCCGGCCGGCATGACGTGGCCGCTGGACGGGGCGCGGCCTGAGCGCCTCGCCCGGCGGGTCGTCACCGACGTGCTCGCCGCCCTCAGCATCAGCCCGGGGCGCCGCGACGACGCCGAGCTGGCCATCCAGGAGCTCGTGGTCAACGCCCGCCTCTACGCCCCCGGCCCCTACGAGCTGTGCGTCCGGCCGTGCGAGAAGGCGGTGACGCTGGCCGTGACCGACGGCGGCGGCGACCACGCCGCGATCGAGGGCAGGCTCTGCGGGGACCCGGCGGGCGCCGTGCCCGCCTCGGCCGAGCGCGGGCGCGGGCTGCAGATCGTCGCGGCCCTGTTCCCCGGCGCCTGCGGGGCCGGGCCAGCCGAGCGGCCCGCGCCCGGCCGCCCGGCCCGCGCGGCCGCCAAGCAAGTGTGGATCAGCGTGCCGCTGGACGGCTAGGCCCGCGCTCGCGCGGGGCACGTAAGCTCGCGGCCATGGCGAAGAATCCTCCCGCCGGGCCGGGCGACCGGCCGGCCCACCTCGCCGCCGCCGTCGCCGCGCTGCAGGAGTGGCACGACGAGCGGACCGGGCTGTGGACGATCCCGCCCGGCCTGCCGCTCGGGCGGCCGCGCCGGCCGCGCGGCCCGGGCCACGCCGGCTGGTGGAACTCGGCGAACGCGCTGTACGCGCTGATCGACTACATGGCGGTGACCGGGACCAGCGACTACCTGGCAATCGCGGCCGGCACCTTCGACCGGCACGCGAGCACCCGGTTCCTGAATGACTACTACGACGACGAGGGGTGGTGGGCGCTGACCTGGATCGGCGCCCACGACCTGAGCCGCCGGGCGCCCGGGGGGCAGGCCCGCGAGCGGGACTACCTGGGAATGGCGCGGGTCATCTTCGCCGACATGGAACAGGGGTGGGACGCGCGGACCGCCGGCGGCGGGATCTTGTGGAAGAAGGGCCGGCCAGGCAAGAACGCGGTCGAGAACGAGCTGTTCCTCGCGATCGCCGCCCGCCTGTACCAGCGGGTGCCCGGCCCGGAGCGGGAGCACTACCGGGGCTGGCTGCAGCGAGCGGGCGACTGGTTCCACGACAACTTCATCGCGGTCAGCCCAGACGGCCTGATCTGGGACGGGATGGTGCCCCAGCCCGACGCGACCTTCAGCCACGCCGGGAAGAAGCAGACGTGGACCTACAACCAGGGGATCATCCTCGGCGCCCTGGGCGACATGGCCGAAAGCGGGCTGGAGCTGGCCGGGCGCGAGCCGCTCGCGCTGGCCCGCCGGATCGCCGACGCGGTGCTGGCCAGCCCGGTCCTGGCGCCCGCGGGCATCCTGACCGAGTGGGGGGCGCCGGACCCGGGCCGGTCCACCGACTCACCCCAGTTCAAGGGGATCTTCATGCGCAACCTGGGCTGCCTGGCCGCGTACCTCGGCGCTCCCGCGAACGCCGCCTACGCGCGGTTCATCGATCGCACCGTGGCCGCGCTGCTGACGAGCGCCCGCAACGAGCGGGGTCAGTTCGGCTACCGCTGGCAGGGCCCGTTCGACACCGCCGACTCGGTCCGGCAGGCCGCCGCCCTGGAGGCCCTGACCGCCGCGGTGCGCGCGGGGGTCACGCTGCCGTAGCGGCTGCCCGGGCACGCTAACCCCCCGCCCCGGCCACAGAAATCATCATCGCGCATGGACGGTGACCGCCCAGGTAGTTGACCACGCTAACGAATAGCGGAATTAAAGCACCAGATGTCCCAGTGGTCACAGCAGTAACTGAGGGGTGCCGGCTGGCGGCCGGCCTTTCGGCCTCTTTATGGCTGTCGGCCAGGCCGAATACTTAACGTTCACCATTGGAAACTTTGAGTCATAGGCAGTCGCCCGATATTAACGAATATTAACGTTGACGACACATTCACCCACATTTACGTTCAGGGCAATGCTCCCCTAGCGCCTGGAGGCCCCGTGCTGAGAAAAACCCGGATACCGCGATCGCGGGCGGCCACGTCCCTGCGCCGATCCCTGGTGATCGGGCTCACCCTGACGTCGGCGGCCGCGTTCGCGACCGGGCTGGCCGCCGCGCGGCCCGCGCAAGCGGTGCCCGCCGCGACCGCCGCCTCCGCCGCGTGCCCGTGGGTAGGGTCCAGCGCCCCGATCCCCACCCGGGTCAGCCAGGTCCTGGCCAAGATGACGCAGGCGCAGAAGGTCGCCCTGCTGACCGGGGTCGGCGGCTCCAGCTACGTCGGCTTCATCCCCGCCATCGGGTCGCTCTGCATACCGGGGATGAACCTGCAAGACGGCCCGGCCGGGGTCGGCGACGGCCTGGGCGGGGTGACCCAGCTGCCCGCGCCGGTGGCGGCCGCGGCGACCTGGGACACCTCCGCCGAGCAGTCCTACGGCCAGGTGATCGGGTCCGAGCAGGCGGCGAAGGGGACCACCGTCGACCTCGGCCCGACGATCAACATCGACCGTGACCCGCGCTGGGGCCGGGCATTCGAGTCGATCGGCGAGGACCCGTACCTGAACGGCGCCCTGGGGGCGGCCGAGATCCGCGGCACTCAGTCGACCGGGACCATGGCCCAGGTCAAGCACTTCGCGGTCTACAACCAGGAGACCAACCGCAACACCTCGTCCGACAACGCCATCATCAGCACCCAGGCCGAGCAGGAGATCTACCTGCCCGCGTTCCAGGCGGCGGTGCAGCAGGGGGCAGCGTCCTCGGTGATGTGCTCCTACTCCACCATCAACGGCACCTACGCCTGCCAGAACCCCAGCCTGCTGACCACCGTGCTGCGCCAGCAGTTCGGGTTCGGCGGGTTCGTCACCTCCGACTGGGGCGCCACCCACGCGACGGCCGCCTCGGCCAACGCGGGCCTGAACATGGACATGCCCGGCAACGACGGCTTCTACGGCAGCGCGCTGTCCAGCGCGGTGTCGTCCGGGTCGGTCTCGACGGCCACGCTCAACTCGCTGACGTCGTCGGTGCTGACCGAGATGTTCGCGTTCGGCCTGTTCGACAAGCCGGCCACCGGCTCGCCGGGGCAGACCGCCACGACCCCCGCCAACCAGGCCAGCGCCCTCCAGGTCGCTGAGGAGGGCACCGTGCTGCTGAAGAACAGCGGCAGCGTCCTGCCGCTGAGCTCCGGCGACACGTCGATCGCGGTCATCGGGGCCGACGCCTCCACCAGCCCGCAGACCGAGGGCGGCGGCAGCGCCGGGGTGTCCTCCAGCGGGACCGTCACGCCGCTGCAGGGCATCACCGCCGCCGCCCCGGCCGGGACGACGGTCACCTACAACAACGGCTCGTCGGCCAGCTCGGCCGCGTCGGCCGCCGCCGCGGCCAAGGTCGCGGTCGTGTTCGCGAGCGACTTCGAGTCCGAGGGCAGCGACCTGTCCAGCATCGACCTCGGCACCACCGAGGACAACCTGATCACCTCGGTCGCCGCCGCCAACCCCAACACGATCGTCGTGCTGAACACCGGGTCGGCGATCACGATGCCGTGGCTGTCGTCGGTCAAGGGGGTCCTGGAGGCCTGGTACCCAGGCCAGGAGGACGGGACCGCGATCGGGGCGGTGCTGTTCGGCTCGGCGAACCCGTCCGGTCACCTGCCGGTGACGTTCCCCGCCTCGCTGTCGCAGGTCCCTGCGTCCACCGCCGCCCAGTGGCCCGGCCAGAACGGCACCGTCCAGTACTCCGAGGGCGTGGACGTAGGCTACCGCTGGTATGACTCCCACAACCTGACGCCGCTGTTCCCGTTCGGCTTCGGCCTGTCGTACACCACCTTCTCCTACAGCAACCTCGCGGTCGGGGCGCTGGCCAAGGGCGGCACGGCGACGGTGACGGCGACCGTGACCAACACCGGCTCGCGGGCCGGGGCCGACGTCGCCCAGCTGTACGTGACCGACCCGTCGGCCTCGGGCCAGCCGCCCAAGCAACTGGAGGGCTTCCAGCGGGTGTCCCTGGCGGCCGGCGCGAGCACGACCGTCACGTTCCACCTGGCCCAGGCCAACCTGCAGTACTGGAGCTCCTCGGCCAACAACTGGGCCACCTCGACCGGCAACTACGGCATCGCGGTGGGCGACTCCGACGCGAGCCTCCCGCTGGCCGGCACCCTGGCGGTGGCCTCGGCCCAGCTCGGCCAGCCGGTCACGGTCACCAGCCCCGGCCCGCAGGAGGGCCTGGCCGGCACGGCGGTGTCCGTGCCGGTGACTGGCGCCGACACCACCAGCGGGCAGACGCTGTCGTTCAGCGCCACCGGGCTCCCGGCCGGGACCTCGATCTCCGGCTCCGGCACCATGAGCGGGACGCCGTCCACGGCGGGCACCTCGACCGTCACCGTCACCGCCAAGGACGGCGCCGGGGCGCAGGCGAGCCAGTCGTTCACCTGGACGGTGCTGCCGTCGAGCGACGGGATCCCGACCGAGCCGCTGGTCGGCTACGGCGGCCTGTGCCTGGACCTGCCGGGCGACGCCAACGCCAACGGCACCGCGGTCGAGATCTACACCTGCAACGGCACCAACGGCCAGCAGTGGACCGAGGAGGCCAACGGCACCATCCAGGCCGACGGCAAGTGCCTGGACATCGTCAGCGGCGGGACCGCCAGCGGGACCAAGGTCGACCTGTACGACTGCAACGGCAGCGGCGCCCAGGCCTGGGCGCCCGGGTCCGGCAACTCGCTGCGCAACCCGCAGTCGGGCCTGTGCCTCACCGACCCCGGCTCCTCGACCGCGAACGGCACCCAGGTCCAGATCACGGCCTGCTCCGGCGCGGCGAACGAGTCGTGGACGCAGCCGGCGGGCAGCGGCACGACCGGCACCGGCGGGGCGACCGGGCAGGTCACCGGCTACGGCGGCCTGTGCCTGGACGTGCGCAGCGCCGGCACCGCTGACGGCACGCCGGTGCAGGTCTACACCTGCAACGGCACGAACGCCCAGCAGTGGACGGTCGAGTCGAACGGGACGCTGCAGGCGCTCGGCAAGTGCCTCGACGTGACCAGCGCCGGGACCGCCAACGGCACCCCCGTCGAGCTCTACACCTGCAACGGGACCGGTGCCCAGGTCTGGTCGCCGCAGGCCAACGGGTCCCTGGTCAACCCGGCGTCGGGCGCCTGCCTGGACGACACCGGCATGTCCACCACGCCTGGCACCCAGGCCCAGATCTGGGCCTGCACCGGCGGCGCCAACCAGGCGTGGACCCTCCCCTGACGACAACACCGCCGTGAGGACGGCACTCCCCTGGGCATTGCCGCTGCCCCGGCAGCGGCAATGCCCAGGCAATCAGTAAATACCGGTCTTTAATACCCGAACGGGCCCGGCCGCTCGCCCTGCCCTGGCACCATAGCCGGGGCGGGTGAGCCCGGGCCCTTTCGGTCCCGCCCGGGATTGCCTCGGGCGGCCGGGGTGTTGCTGTGGGCGAGCGTGCCAGACGCAGACGTGCCTAACGCAGACAGGAAGAGAGACAAGTGACTGACCCCAACGACTGGAACCAGAAGATCATCGCCGAGTTCCGCGCCAACGCGGGCAAGGTCGGCGCCCCCTTCGAGGGCGCCACGATGATCCTGGTCCACCACGTGGGCCGCAAGAGCGGCCGGGAGTTCGTGAGCCCGCTGGTGTACCTGCCCAAGGACGGCGACGAGCGCTCGGTCTACATCTTCGCCTCCAAGGGCGGCGCCCCGGTCGACCCGGAGTGGTACCGCAACCTCACCGCCGCCGGCCAGGCGACCGTCGAGATCGGCACCGAGACCTTCCCGGTCGCGGTGGCCGAGGTCCAGGGCGAGGAGCGCGACCGCGTCTACGCCGAGCAGGCCACCCGGATGCCCGGCTTCGCCGAGTACGCGACCAAGACCGCGGGCATCCGCACCATCCCGGTGCTGGAGCTGACCCGCCAGTAGCGGCCCGCCCGCTCTCCCCGATCCGCCCCGGCCAGGCTGCTGGCCGGGGCGGATCGCGTTCCGGGCGGTTGCCTAACCCGGCGGCCTGGAGCCGGAGGGCGAGCACCGGGCAGGCCGCGACCGCCGCGCGCGCCGTCCGCGTGAGCGCGGGCGGGACCGGCCCGGCGGGCATGACCGGGTACCCCCACTCGTCGGCCTCGATGAGCTCCGGCGCGATCTGGGCGCACGCGCCGTGGCCGGTGCAGGCGACGGGGTTGACCCGCAGGATGAGCGTCATCGCCAGTCCTCGTCGCATCGCGGCAGCGCCCCCGGCGGCGGCAGCGGCAAGGCGGGGCCGCCATCGGCGCCGCAGCGGCCGGCGCCGTGCCGCGCCAGCTCATCGCCGAACACGGCCAGCGCGCTGGCGACCAGCCGCACGGTGCCGTCGGGGTGGTGGCAGGCGCCGCGGCCGGCCACCAGGCCCGCCCAGCGGCGCACGTCCGCGACGGTGCCAGGCCGCGGCCGCGGGCCGGCCAGCTCGGCCATCGCGACGGCGATGCGCGGCAGCCCGTTCAGGCACGGGCCGCACTGGCCGGCCGACTCGGCCGCCAGGTAACGCGCGACCCGCGCGGTCTCAGCCAGGCCGCACGCCCCGGGCGGCAAGACGGCGAGAACGCCCGCGCCGAGGGCGGCCTGGTGGCGGCGCAGCGACCGGTTGTCCAGCGTCAGGGCGCGCGCGGTCCCCATCGGCAGCCAGGTGCCGTGATAGCCGCCGATCAAGGCGGCCGTGCCCGGCGGGAGCAGGCCCGCCAGCGGGGTGCCCAGCTCCGCCTCGGCCACCCGCTGCTGGCCGCCGGCGTTGAGCGTGACCAGCATGGTGCCGGGCTCGGCCGGGGTGCCCGCCTGCCGGAACCAGCCGGGGCCGTGGCGGGCGATGAGCGCCAGGTGCGCGAGCGTCTCCACGTTCTGCACCAGCGTCGGCCGGCCATGCACGCCGCGCTCGCTGACCCGCTCCGGCGCGTACGCGGGCAGCGCCAGGCCGCCCGCCACCCGCCGGGCGAGCGCGCTCTCCTGGCCGGCGAGGAAGCGCGGGGGCGCCTGCACGAGGGCGACCGGGACGCCGCCGTCCCGCTGGGCCAGCGCCCGCTCCACCCAGGGGGCGCTGCCAGCGCCCGCGTAGACGAACGCCTCGGTCGCGCCGACGGCCTCGGCCGCCAGCTGAAGGCCATCCAGGACGAGGTGCGGCGCGTGGCGCAGCAGGGCCGCGTCCTTGGCGCTGGCCGGCTCGCCCTCGGCGCCGTTGGCGACGGCCACCTTCCGTCCCCGCGCCCGCGCCACGGCCGCCAGCTTCACGTAGGCCGGGAACGCGGCGCCGCCCCGCCCGGTCAGGCCGGCGTCCCGGGCCGCGACGATGAGCGCCTCGCCCTGGTACCGGGGATGACCGTGGCGGGCGACGTGGGCGCGCAGGTCCCAGCCGTCGCCCGGCGCGAGCGGCAGCAGCCGCCCCGGCCCGGCGGCGCCGGGGGGCCCCGGCGGCGCGGCCGGGGCCACCGGGCGGGTCACCGGTTGCTCCCGTGCGCGGCGGGGGAGGCCGGAGCGGCCGCCCGCCCGCGCTCGGCCACGGCCAGCTCGGCGGCGACGCGGGCCGCTCGGGCCGGCCGCCGCGCCACCCCGGCCAGCCGCCGGGCGATCGCGGCGGCGACGGCCAGGGCGCAGGCGATCGCGGCCCCCAGCAGCGGGCCGTGCCGCATGTCCCCGTCGGAGAAGAGGCTGTGCACGAGCGCCAGCGGCCAGCACAGGTACACCGCCAGGTGGACGGCCCGCCACGCGGCGCGGCTCATCCGGCCGCGCAGCAGGCTGGTCACGATCATCGCGGCGGTCAGGTCGAGGGCGGCCGCGCCGAGCCCGAGCCAGAGCCGCTCGTACCCGGAGGCAAAGGGGATCACGATGGCCGCCAGGGGGATGGCGACGTAGGTGTCGAGGACCGCGGTGAGCACGTGCACGCTGAGGAACGCCACCGCCAGCAGGGACAGGTTCCGGTGCAGTTCCGTGAGCGCGAACCGGGGCAGGCCGGGCACCCGCGCCTGCCGGGCGACCGCGATGCCGAGCGCGAGGACCACGGAGAGCAGCACCAGCGCGACCACGCCGGTGGCCCGGCTGGCATACCAGAAAGTGGTCGAGTTACTCATGGTCCCCCTCCGGGGGCTTGTCTTCCGGCCAGCCGCCGATCGTGCGGACGTGCCCGCCGGCGTCCACCAGCCGGGCCGCCAGGCCCTGGCGGGCGAGCCAGGACGGGGCCCCGTGGCCGCGGATGACGGCGGCGGTGCTCGCCGCGTTGGCGTCCAGGCACGTGCCGGCCGTGACCGAGACCGTCCGCCACACCGCCGGAGCGGGCGCGGCGGTGCGCGGGTCGAGGATGTGGTGCAGCCCGCTGCCGCCCCGGCGCCAGCGGCGCACCGCGGTGCTGGAGGTCGCCAGGCCGCCGCCGCGGACCGCGACGACCGCGTATGGTCCTTCCGGCGCCTGCCGGGGGTCGCCGGCCACGTCCTGGACCCGGATCGTCCAGCCCCCGGCCGGCGCGGGGCCGGCCACGGCGATGTCGCCCCCCAGGCTGACCAGCACGCCCTGCCCGAGGTGGCCCGCGATCCGGGCGGCCGACCGGTCGGCCGCCCAGGCCTTGGCGGTTGCCCCCAGGTCGAGGATGGTCCCGGGCGGCAGGGTGAGCTCCCGGCCGTGGAGGCGCACGCTCCGCCAGCCGGGGACCAGCGCGGCCGAGACCGGCCGGGCCGGGCCCTCGGGCGGGACCCGCGCGAAGTCGCGGTCGTAGCCGAGGGCCGCCAGGGCGCGGCCGACCGTCGGGTCCACGTCCCCGCCGGTCAGCGCGGCCGCGCGCAGGGCCGCGGCGATCGCCTCGGCCAGCAGCGGGCTGACCGTGACCGGGCGGCCGTCTCGCGGGAGCCTGGTCAGCTCGGAGTCGGGCCGGAACCGGCTGCAGGCGGCGTCGACCGCCGCGAGGTCGGCTTCGAGCAGGCGCCGCGCGACAGCGAGCCGCTCGCCGTCGGCCACCACCACGCGCACCCGCGTGCCGAGGGCCTGCCAGCCCGCCGCTTCCCAGCGCCGCCGTTCGGCGTGCCTCGTGTTCATCGCCGCTCAGCCGACCGACGTGCCGCCGGACGTGGCGCTGCTGGCGCCCGAGCCGGCCGACGGCGCGCTGCCGGTGCTGAAGCCGCTGGAAGCGCCAGGGCTCGAACTGCTCCCCGAATCGCCCGGGCTACTCGTGCCGCCGGTGCTGCCCGGGCTGCTGGCCGCGGGCGAGGCGGCGGGGCTGGCCGGCGTGCTGGCGCTGGGGGTACTGCTCGCGTGGCCCGCAGCGCCACTGCCCGAGCCGTCCCCGGCCGCGGCCTGGGCCGATCCGGGCAGGACCAGCGCGACCGCCGCGCTGGCGGCGATCCCGCCCGCGCCCGCGAGGGCGGTCAGCGACCGTACCGCCGACCGGCCGCGCCGCCGGACGGCGGCGGCCCGGGCGATCTCCGAATGACTCATGACAGGTCCCCCCGAAACAGCGAGCGAATCGCGCCGGCCAGCGGGCGTTTCGCCCCTCGGCCGGCGGCTGGAGAACCTGAAGCTAGCCGCCGAACGTGAAGGTCACCTGAAGCGATCCAGTGGCGTGGTGCTGCGATCGGCGCGAACCTGGACATGGCCTGAGCATGGGCTGAAGACCGCGAAGCGGCATGCTGCTACTAGGGACGGTGCACGATCAGCACCGACCGGGGCGAGTGGGCGGCGACGGCGCTGGCGACGCTGCCCGCCAGCAGGCCGGCCACCCCGCCCCGGCCGTGCGACCCGAGGACGATGAGGGTGGCGCCGGCCTGCTCGGCCGCCTCGATGATGCCCTTGAAGGTGGGGGCCGCCTCGGCCGCCGTGCTCGTGGCCCGGAAGCCCGCCGCCCCGGCCAGCGCGGCCCCGTGGGCCGCGGCCTCCTGCGCCGCGGCCTGGACCTCGTCGGCCGCCGCCGCGTCGAGCTCCCGCCCGGCTACCGGCGCGAACCCGACGTTGAACGGCTCCCAGATGGTCACCACGACCGCGTCCCGGCCGGGCCGCAGCTGCCGCCCGGCCTCCGCGATCGCGTTCGCGGCCAGGTCCGACCCGTCGTAGGCGAACAAGACCGGGCCGGCGTCGCCCGCGCTCATGGCATCTCCGTCAGGCTCGGCCGGCGGCGGACCGCAGCCAGCAGCGGCGGGGACTGCCAGCCGGGCTCATTGCCGGCCAGGAAGCGGTCCAGCGACGGGGCCGGCGGGGCCGACCCGCCCAGCACGTAGACCGCGATGCCGAGCACCGTGCCACCGACGGCCAGCCCGAAGCACACCCACAGGGCGGTCCCCATGGCGGGCGTCGGGTGCCCGTCCAGGGACAGCGCGAAGTGGGCCAGGATCGGGACGATCATGAACGCGGCGAACGCGCGCATGAGCTCCAGGATGGCGAACACGCGCTGGATGCTGTTCGAGCGCAGGGAGAACCCGGCCATGAACAGGGCCGGGACCACCGAGGCGCCGACGCCGACGCCGATCAGGGCCGAGCCGGCCAGGGTGAGCCCGGTGGTCGGCGGGACGGCCGCCCGGATCACCAGGATCCCGGCGGCGAGGCAGGCCATGCCGAACAGGGTGAACCAGTGGATCAGGCGGGTGCTGAACACGGCCCCGAAGACGATGGAGGCGAGGAGCGCCCCGCCGAGCTCGGGCAGGTAGAGCAGGCCCAGGTGCAGCGGCGCGTACCGGGCCGCCAGCGACGCGCTGGTCAGCGCGATCGCCGACACCGAGGCGGCCGCCGCGCAGATGGCCACGATGATCCCGGCCACCGGGAACGTGCTGGCCAGCGGGCGCAGGGTGAGCAGCACGCCGGCGCCGCGGTACTGGTAGACCCACAAGGCGATGATGAGCACGAGCCCGCCCGCCAGCGGCCCGATGGCGACCGGGTCGAGGAACCCGTGCGTGGTCAGCTCCGAGGCGCCCCAGAACGCCGCGACCGCGCCCGCCGCGGCCAGGCCGATGGCCTTGCTGTCGCGGGGGGCGCTGGGGTCGGCCGGCGGGGCGTCCTCGAACGTCAGCAGGGCGAGCACCAGCGCCAGGACGGCGACGCCGGCCGCGATCCAGAACAGCGGCCGCCAGGCGTGGAACGAGGCCTGGGCGCCGCCGATCAGCGGACCGGCCGCGACCGCGCCGAAGATGCACATGTTCATGATCATCGTGGTCCAGCGCAGCTTGGCGGCCGGGTAGCCGAGGAACAGCGGCGGCGCCGCCGCGATCAGCAGGAGGCTGGTGCACAGGCCCTGGAGGATGTGCCCGGCGATGTACATGGGGGCGTCCACCGCCGCCGCGGCGAGGACCGACCCGATGACCAGCGCGGTAGCGTACACCACCATCATCCGCCGCTGGGGCAGGTGCTGGGCGAACTGGACGGCGATGACCGTGCCCGCCGCGTAGGCGGCGTTGGCCATGCCCGAGGCCAGGCTCGTGGTCTGCGCGCTCATGTGCAGCGCGCCCGAGATCAGCGGCTCGATCGGCTGCAGGGCGGCCGACAGCGCCAGGTAGGGAACCAGGAACAGCACGACCATGCCCGCCACGGCCGGGTAGCGGCCCGCCAGCGGCCCGGGCCGCAGCACGCGCCGCGACCGGCCCGCCAGTCCGGGGTCGGCTGGCAGCAAGGGCACCATGGGGGTAACATCCGTCACAAGGACGCTCCAGTTCGACGGGTGTAGTACGTTCGATCTCTATCGAACGTACTAGATTCATCGAACTTAGCGCAAATCCCCCAGCGTCAGCGAGGATGCTGTGATTGATGACCTGGCCGAGCCCCCGGCCGACGAGTTTGACCTGGCCCGGGTGCTGGCCGCCCTGGCCGACCCGCACCGCCTGGTGATGGTCCGGTACGTGGCGGCGCACGGCGAGTCCTGGTGCTCGCGCGTCATCCAGGACACGGGCCTGGAGATGAGCAAGTCCACCTTCTCCCACCACCTGCGGATGCTGCGCCTGGCCGGGGTGGTGACCAAGCGCCACGAGGGCACCAAGGGCTACGTGAGCCTGCGCGCCGGCGACCTCGACCACCGCTTCCCCGGCCTGATCGGCGCCGTCCTCAGCGCCGAGTTCGAGCCGGCCGCGTAGCTAGCCTGCCGCGACCGGCGACGCCAGGACGTGGCGGAGGTGGGCCAGGGCGGTCGCCAGCTCGGTGAAGCTCGTGCTCAGGGGGGACAGGCCGACCCGCAGGCCGCGGGGGTAGCGGAAGTCGGGCAGCACGTCCCGCTGCCACAGGCGGGCGACGGCCTCCTTCATGCGCGGGTGCTCCAGGGTGACGTGGGCGCCGCGGATGGCCGGGTCGCGGGGCGAGGCGACGGTGACGCCGAGGGGGGCGAGGGCCTCGTCGGCCACGCGGATGGCGTACTCGGTCAGCGCGACCGACTTGGCGCGGACGGCGGGCAGGGTCACCCGCTCGATGAGGTCGGCCATGTCCTGCAGCGGGGCCATCGCCAGGATCGGCGGGGTGCCGCTGATGAAGCGGCGGATGCCGGGGGCAGGGACGTAGCCCGGCCCCATCGCGAACGGGTCGGCGTGCCCCATCCAGCCGGTGATCGGCTGGGCGAGCTCGTCCTGCAGCCGGGCGGCGACGTAGCCGAAGGCCGGGGCGCCGGGCCCGCCGTTCAGGAACTTGTAGCCGCACCCGGCCGCCAGGTCGGCGTCGCTGGCGTCCAGTGCCACCTCGACCGCGCCGGCCGTGTGGCACAGGTCCCAGAGGACGAGGGCGCCCGCCCGGTGGGCGGCGGCGGTGATGGCGGGCAGGTCGGCGATGTAGGCCGACTTGTAGGCGACGTGGCTGAGCAGCACCAGGGCGGTCCGCCCGGACAGCAGCGCCTCGACCTCGGCCAGCCGCACGCCGGTGGCGGGGTCGGGCTCGATCCAGCGGACCGAGCGGCCGGCCTCGCGGGCGACGGCGTCGATGATGTAGCGGTCGGTCGGGAAGTTCTCGGTGTCGGCGATGATCTCCGGGCGCCCGGGCCGGGCGCCGAGCGCGGCCCGGGTGAGCTTGTAGAGGGTGACGGTGGTGGAGTCCCCCACCATGACCTGCCCGGCGGCGGCGCCGAGGACGGCCCGGCCGAGCTGGTCTCCCAGCGCGAGCGGGCGCTCCAGCCACGTCTCGTCCCACGCGCGGATGAGGCGCTCGCCCCACTCGTGGTCCACCAGGCCCGCGAGCCGCTCGCGGGTGGCCTTCAGCGGGCGGCCGAGCGAGTTGCCGTCCAGGTAGGCCGCGACCCCGGCGGGCAGGATGAACTCCTGGCGGCAGGCCGCCAGCGGGTCGGCCGCGTCCAGCGCGGCCGCCAGCGCGCCCAGCTCACCCGGCAGGTCGCCGGCATCCACGTCAGCGTCCGGTGGCACGGGGCGTCCTCGGGGTCGTGGCGGCGTCAGCCCGCCAGTTCCGGCAGCGCCCGGATGACGGTCGCCCAGTCGGGCGAGGCCGGGTCGATGAGGGTGAGGTGGTCCCCCGGCGTCTCGGCCAGCCGGTACTCGGCGGGCCGGTGTGCAGGATGACGACCGTCCCGCGCGCCCGCGCGCCGCCGGCCGGGAGCCACAGCTCCCCGAACTGCGCCGGGCCAGGCCCGTAGCGGTGGATCGTCGGCTCTGGCACCTGGTCACCCCTTCACCGCGTTTACGTCAAATGCCCCTCCATCTTGCCAGGAACCCCGGGCGCGGGCGGACAGGGCACAGGTCAGCGCTCCTCGTGGCGGCGCTCCGCCAGGAGGGCGGCCCGCTACCGGCCCGGAGCCACGCCCCTGCCCCTTGACGCACCCCCGGCGGGAGCAGCGGGGCGCGCGCCGGCGGCGTAGAGGCTGCCCAGCAAGGCGACGGCGGCGCTCGTGGCCGGATGGGGGTCGTGCCGCCACCAGATCATCGCCACGGTGATCGGCGGCGCGTCCCGCAGCGGCCGGAACACCACCCCGTCCCGGCGGTACTGGCTGGTCGTCGCCTCGGGGGTGATCCCGACGCCCTCCCCCGCGGCCACGATCGCCAGCCAGTCATCGACGTCGCCGGTGTCGCGCATGGCCGGGCGCGCGCCCGGCGGCCACAGGTCCCCGGTGGTCGTCCCGGTGCGGCTGTCGATGAGCAGGGTCCGCTGGGGGATGTCGGCCAGCCGGATGAACCGCCGCCGGGCCCACGGGTCGTCGGCGGCGATGGCGCAGTAGCGCGGCTCGTACCCCACCACGGCCCGGGCGTAGCGCTGCCCGGCGACGCCTGAGCGCAGGACCGCGATGTCGCACAGTCCTTCCGCCAGCCCGCCGGTGACCGAGTTCACGCGGGTGACCTCCAGCGCCACGTCCGGGTGCCCGGCCGCCCAGCGCCGCTGGAACTCGCGCGTGTGCCGCCCCATGGCCGCCCACGGGTGGCCGATGCGCAGGCGGGCGTGCCCGCTGGCGGCCTCCGCGACCAGGCTCCCGGCCGCCGCCAGCACCTGCCGCGCCTGCGCCAGCACCCGCGCCCCGGCCGTGGTGGGGGTGACGATCCGGCTCGTGCGGTGCAGCACCCGCACGCCGAGGACCTGCTCCAGGGCCAGGATGTTGCGCGACACCGCCGCCTGGGAGACGCCCAGCCCGATCGCGGCGTCGGTGAACGTCCCGTTGTCGGCGACCGCCACCAGGCAGCGCAGGTGCCGCAGCTCCAGCTCCATGAGCCCCTCCGTCACCGCCGGCATCCATGCCCAGGCCGCATTCATGACTAGGGCGCATAGCTGCCCCATCGATGCATTTTACGTATAAGCCCTCGGCAGGCGAGGCTTTAACCCGTGAGTATCGCGCCAGAGGCAGTCGGGGACGCGACGGGCGGCCGCGCGGCGCCGGCGGTGGCCGCCCCCGCGCGGCCGGAGGGCTGGGCGGCCGGCATCGGCCTGATGACCGGGTCGGCCGCGGCCGCCCAGCTCGGCGGGGCGGTCGCCGCCCAGGCGTTCGGGTCCCTGGGGCCGCTGGGCGTCGTCGCGGTCCGCCAGTGGGTCGCCAGCGCCCTGATGCTCGCCGCCACGCGCCCGAGGGTAACCGCGTTCACCGCCCGCCAGTGGCGGCCGGTCCTGGCCCTGGCGCTGGTCTACATGGTGATGAACACCACGCTCTACCTGGGCATCGCCCGGATCGGGCTGGGGCTGGCGATCACCTTGGAGTTCGTCGGCCCGTTGTCGCTGGCGCTGGCGGCCTCGCGCCGGGTCACCGACTACGGCTGCGCCGGCCTGGCCGCGGCCGCCGTCGTGGTCCTCGCCCGCCCGCAGCCGAGCACGGACTACCTCGGCATCGGCCTGTCGCTGGTCGCGGCGGCCGGGTGGGCGGGCTACATCATCGTCAACCGCGACCTCGGCCGCCAGTTCGCCGGCGCGCAGGGGTCCGCCGCCGCCATCAGCATCTCGGCCCTGCTCTACATCCCGGTCGGGGTGGTCATGCTGGCCACCCACCCGGTGACGAGCGCGGCCCGCTAAAGCTGGCCGTCGAGGGCCGCGTAAGGGCGCTGGGGCCAGAACGGCCACTCCTCGAACCAGGCGCAGCGGCCGTCGGCGGCGAACCGGATGACCCACAGGTCGCGGTACTCCTGCCCCGGCGGGTCGGCGTAGGTGACCTCGGCCCGGACCACGGCCGTGTCGCCGTCCACCGCGACGATGGTGGTGGCCAGGGTGAACGCCTCGTCCGGGCCGTCCCGCTCCCGCTCCCACATCCGCCCGATGGCCGCCAGGCCCGCCACCGGCTGCTCGTAGGGCGACTGCGAGTAGGTGGCGTCGGCGGTGAACAAGCCCGCCAGGGCCTCGGTGCCGGCGGCCCGCCAGGCGGCCTCGTAGCCGGCCAGCCAGCGGCCCGCCTCAGTGCGATCGGTCATCGCCTTCATCATCCCCGCTCTGAGGTCCCGGCAACGTCCCCGGTACGCGGTACCCGGCGCCCGGCGGCCAGGAGCAGCCTTGGCCGGCCCGCCAGCAGGCCCGGCCCCTGGCCGAAGTACCGGACGCCAGTGCCGAAGTCCCGCCCGGCCGTCACTAGCCGGCCCCGGCTGCCCGGGGCGAGCCGTGCCCGGGCGCGCTCCACGGTGACCAGGATAGCCAGGCCAGACCTTAGGCCCGCTCTGGGGTGACATCGCACCGGACGCGCCCTAGGGACTTGGCTCGCGCGCGGGCAAGGGCGGCCCGGAATGGGCGATGAGCAGCGCGACGCAGTCGTCGTCGAGCTGGTGGCCCGCGTAGTCGCGGACGTCGGCGAACAGGAGGTCCAGGGCCGCCGCCGGGGCCGGCCCGGCGAGCAGCTGGCCGCGCTCGCGCAGGGGGTAGAACTCACCCCCGGCGTCGCGGGCCTCGCTGATCCCGTCGGTGTAGAACAGCAGCCGGTCGCCGGCCCCGAACGAGACGCCGTACTGCTCGCGGCGGGCGGTGGCCAGCCCGGCCAGCCCGAGCGGGAGGCCCGGCTCCGGTGGCTCGGCGAAACGCGCCCCGCCCCCGCGCAGGAGCAGGGGCGCCGGGTGGCCGCAGTTGAGGATGAGCGCCTCCTCCGCCCCGCCGGCGGGTATCTCGGCCAGGACCGCGGTGACGAACTTCCCCTCCGGCGCCTGCCGGGCCACGCTCAGCTCCAGGTGGTCCGCGATCTCGGCCAGCGACCCGGCCTCGTAGGCGGAGTCGCGGAACGCGCCGAGGACCACCGCGGCCGTGTGGACGGCGCCGATGCCCTTGCCCTCGACGTCGCCGACGATCAGCCGCAAGCCGCTCCCGGTGGTGACGATGTCATACAGGTCGCCCCCGATGCGCGCCGCCGCGTCGGCGGCGGCGTAGCGCACGCCCAGCCGCACCGGGCCGGCCGCGGCGGGGACGTCGCGCAGGAAGGCGCGCCGCATGACGTCCGCGACGGCGCGCTCGTCGGTCAGCTCCCGCTCCTTGCGCCCGCGGACCGCGCTCGCGGCCACGCCCGCGGCGGTAACGCCGGTGATGGCCGCGTACGCGGTCAGGCTCTGGCCCGACCCCAGCTGCCGCTCGGCCAGCGGGATCGCCACCCCCAGGGCGATCGCGGCGAGGCCGGTCAGGGCGGTCCGGCCCGGGCCGAGGAAGACCGGGGCCAGCGCGGGGCCCAGCGACAGCAACGGCAGCAGCCCCACCTGCGGGCCGATCGCGATGTCAGCCCCGGCCACCACGCCCATGACGGCCAGCGGCAGGAGCACGGGCAGCGCGGCGGCGCCGTCGCGCCCGGCGACGGGCCGCCGTTCCCGGCTCGCGGTTCCCCCTCGGTTCATGGTCGTGCACGTGCTCCCCCGTATGCTCCGGAGGCAAACCTCACCACCCGGCCCGCTCAGGGGCAGCGGCTCAGGACGCGCTGACGGGCAGGCCGAACAGGGCGGCGGTCCACGCGTCGGCCTGCCAGTCCCACATCAGGCCCCGGTGGGCGGTGGCGGCGTTGGCGTCGCGCCAGATCCGCTGCAGGCCCGAGCTCTCCAGCAGCCCGCTGCCGCCGGCCTCCTCGTACAGGGCGTTGGCCGCCCGGCGGGCCTGCTGGGCGGTGTAGGCCTGGTCGCGGCGGCACCGGACCCGCGCCTCGGGGCTCACCTTGGCGGCCGGGACGCGCGAGTAAAGCCGGGCGTTGCGCAGCGTCAGCGCGTGGACGGCGTCCACCTGCGCGCTGGCCTCGGCGAAGCGGGCCATGGTGGTGCCCGTCCCGGCGGCGAGGTAGGGGCTGTTGGCGCCGGGCTGGCCGGCTACCGCCCCGGCCCCGGCGCCGGCGCCGGCCACCTTGCCCCGCAGCTTGGCCCCGAAGGCGTCCAGCAGCCCGCGGGCCGCCCCGATGGCGGGGGCGGCCATGGCGGCCGTGAAGTTGGCCTGCGAGATGCCGCCGTACATCGGGTTGTCGTTGACCTCCAGGCCGGGGGCGGTGCCGCCCTTGACGTCGGCGTCGTCCACCGTCCGGTGGTAGGGCACGAACACGTCGGTCGCGACCAGCGTCTTGCTGCCGGTGCCCTTCAGGCCGACCACGTGCCAGTCGTCGATGACCTCGAAGTCCGCGCGGGGGATGAGCAGCCACCGCCGCCCCGGCGCGCCGGTGGCCGGGTCGGGGACGGGCACGGCCGCCGTCAGCCAGTCGCAGTGGTCGATGCCGCTGGAGAAGAAGCCCCGGCCGGTCCACCGGTAGCCCCCCTCGACCGGGGTGACCTCGCCCGAGGTGCTCACGACGGAGGAGGACAGCGTGTTGGGGTTGGCGAACATCTCCTCCTGGGCCGCGGCCGGCCACAGGGCCTGCATCCACATGTGCGAGGTCCACAGCATGTACACCCACCCGCTGGAGGCGCAGTGCGCGGCGAGCTCGACCGTGACGTCGATCATCGCCTCGGCCCCGAGCTCGGAGCCGCCGAACCGGCGGGGCTTCATGAGGCCGCACAGGCCGCTGCCGAGCAGGTCCGCCACCGTCTCGTCGGGCAGCCGGCGCAGCCGCTCGGCCTCGGGAACGCGCTCGCGCAGCCGGGGCCCGAGCGCGCGGGCCACGTCCATCGCCTCCTCGTAGCTCCCGAGCACCGCTGGCGGCGACGTGAGCGCGTAAACCGGCCGTTGTTCCGTCACGACGTTCTCCTTCTGCGTTCGTTACCGCGACGCTAATCCGGCCGGTATCCGCAGATCAAGAACAGGTTTGGCGCTAACATGTTCCAGATCTTTCGCTTACTGGAGGGGGACCGTGTTCACCACGACCGAGTTGCGCGTCCTGGCCGGGCTGCTGGCCGGCCAGACCGTCGCCCAGATCGGCGAGGAGCTGCTGCTCAGCCACCCCTCGGTGAGCAAGACGCTGCGCACCGCCCAGCAGCGGGCCGGGTTCCCCCTGGCGGAGCAGCGCGGGCGGCGGCTGCGGCTGACCGCCGACGGGACCCGGGTGGCGCTGGCCGCCCAGCAGGTGCTGGCCGAGCTGGGCCAGCTCGACCGGCTGACGGCCGGGGTCCGGGCCGGGGACAGCGGCGGCCTGCGGGTGGTGGCCACCCGGACGGTCTGCGACTACGTCCTGCCGCCGGTCATCGGCGCGCTGCTGAGCGAGGTGGCCGATGTCGACCTGCGGATCACGGCGGCGGCGCCGGGGGCCGACGTGTGGGAGATGTTCGCCGCCGGCGACTGCGAGGTCGCCATCGCCCGCGACCTCCCGCCGCCCCACGTCGCCGCCACCCACCTGTTCGATGACCAGCTCAGCCTGTGCGTGGCGGCCGGCTCCCCGCTGGCCGGCCAGGACGGTGCCGACTGGGACGGTGCCGACTGGGACGGTGCCCGCTGGGCAGAGGTCGCCGGGGCGACGCTGATCGGCCCGGAGGGCGAGGACGCCCTGTGGGGCCAGTTCTCGCTGCTCGGCATCCGCGGTCGCCGGTGGGTCCGGGTGTCCACCGTCGCCCTGGCCAAGCAGCTCGTCGCCGACGGGCACGGGGTGGCGCTGCTGTACCGCTCGGTGGCCCTGGCCGAGGCCGCCGCCGGCCGGCTGGCGCTGCTGCCGCTGCCGGACACCCCGATCAGCGTCTCCTACTGGCTGGCGACCCGGGGCGACCCCGCCTCCCCGCTCGCCCGCCGGTTCACCGCGCTGCTGCGCGACCACGTCGCGGCCGGCCTCGCCGGCCCGCCCTGATCAGGCACTGGCGGGCAGCCATCCCCACGGGTGGGTGCCCCAGCCGGGCGAGAACTCCTCGCCGCCCTTGATGGTGCGCACCGGGACCAGGCCGTAGCCGCCCCGGAACGCCTGCCCGGCCGTGTCGGTGAACGTGAAGTCGCCCTCGGCCACGTCGATGATGGTCAGGTCGGCGTCGCGGCCGACGGCGATCGCCCCGAGCTCCCCCGCCATCCCCAGCAGGGCGGCCGCGCTCGCGGTGGTCGCCTTGACCACCTCGGCCAGGGTGTACCCGATCGACATGAACTTGGCCATGCACTCCAGCAGGCTGTGGAACGACTGCCCGCTGGCGGTGAGGTCGCTGCTGATCGTGTCGGGGTACAGCCCCAGGTCGGCCTGGCGGCGGGCCACCTCGATGCCGAAGTTGCCGCGCCCGAGGGCCGAGTCGAGGACCACCCCGCGGGCGCGGGCCTCGGCCACCTCGGCGTAGGGCTTGCCCGCGGCGTCCTGGACGCCCCCGGCCCGCGGCGTGCACAGGTGGGTGAGGATGTCGCCCGGCTCCAGCGCCCGCAGCAGGAACCGGGTGAGCTCGGCCCGCCGGTCGCGGGCCGCCGCGTCCGTGGCGGTGGGGTCCCCGACGTGCACCATCAGCGGGACGCCGAGGTCGCGGGCGGCCGCCTTGGCGGTGGTGACGATCTCCTCCCCGGGGCCGGAGAACACCCGCCCGACCAGGCGGAGCTTGATCCCGGTGATGAGGCCGGGGTTGCGCCCGGCCGCCGCCTGGAGGGCGTCGCGGTTGACGTCGGCGGGTGAGTGGAGGTCGGCCGGGCCCGGCATCGTGTGGGCGTGGCTGCCCGCGTTCACCTGCACCAGGATCCGGGTCCGGGACCGGGGCACGATCCAGGCGGGGAAGACCCCGAGGCTGGCCACGCCGACCGAGCCGCAGTCGAGGATCGTGGTGACGCCCGAGCGCACGCCGATCTCGTCCGGGTCGCACATGCCCATCCCGACCCCGGCCGTGACCGCGCCCAGGGCCACGTGCGCGTGGGCGTCGATCAGGCCTGGCACCACGTGCCGCCCGGGGCCGCTGGCCTCCAGGACCCGGGCGGCGTCGCCCGCGGGGATGCCCGCCGCGACCCGGGCGATCTTGCCGCCCGCGATCGCGATGTCCAGCGGGCCGTCGAGGCGCTGCCCCGGGTCGAGGACGTGGCCGCCCTTGACCAGCAGGTCATACGGCGCGGCGGGCACTCACCGGCCCCACAGCTGCTTGCTCGCCATCTCGGCCCCCTGGGCCATGGACGCGAGCTTGGCCCAGACGATCTCCTCGTGGCCGACCCGCGAGCCGATGCCGCAGTCGGTGCCGGCCTGGACGTTCTCCTTGCCGACGACGCTGGCGAAGTTGACCAGGCGCTCGGCCACCAGGCCGGGCGCCTCGACCAGGTCGGTGGCGTGGGAGATGACGCCGGGGACGAGGATCTTGCCGTCGGGCAGCTTGACGTCGCGCCAGACGGTCCACTCATGGGCGTGCCGGGCGTTGCCGGCCTCGATCGCGTACGCCTGGGCGTTCACCTTCACGATGAGGTCGGCGATGTGGACCAGGTCGATGTCGGTGACGTGCGGCCGGTGCCCGCTGCCCCAGCACATGTGGAACCGGACCTGGTCCTCGGGCAGCCCCTCCAGCGCGTGGTTGATGACCTCCACGCAGAGCTCCAGGTACTCGCGGTACCGGGCCACGTCCCAGTCGGGGTAGAACTGCCAGGCGGTGGCGAACTCGGGCTCGTCGACCTGGACGATGAAGCCGGCGTCGGTGATCGCCTTGTACTCCGCCCGCATCACCTCGGCGACCGCCATCATGTACTCCTCCTCGGTGGAGTAGTACTCGTTGCGCGCCCCCGCGCCCAGGCTCAGCGGGCCCAGCGCCGCCACGAAGCCCTCGGTGGTGGCCGGCTTGCCCGCCAGCGCCTTGGCCAGCGCGTCGGTGTCGGCCTTGATGGCCGCCTGCCCGGTGTAGGCCAGCGGGCCGGTCGCCACCCGCTCGGTGGTCTTCTCGGCCGGGGCGCCGGGCGTGAAGAACCCCGGCCGGACCGGGCCGCCCGACCCCTGCAGCCACAGGCCCGACTCCCAGAACCCGGGGAACATCGCCCGCTCGCGGCCGCCGACCCAGCCCCGCTTGCGCGGCTTGGCGTGGTCGACCGGCTGCACTTCCCAGCCGCTGACCCGCTGGTGGATGTAGCCCGAGTACATGCCCCCGCCGGCCGCCTTGACGTACTCGCCGTCGTTGATGACGCTCACGCCGCAGTCGAGCTGGCGGTCGACCACCCACTGGACCGCGCCCGGCAGCTGCTCGGCGACCTCCGCCGTCACGACCTTGCCCTGCTGCAGCAGGGCGTCGAACCGCGCGGGCCTGGGCAGGTTGCCGCCGTGGGTGGACCGGATCCCGTCAGTGCTGTGCCTCATGCGCTCTTCCCTCTCGTCAATTGCCTGGTCATGGTCGCCCGGCGGCGAGCTAGGGCCGCCGCCGGGTGAACTTCTGGATCTGGTGGGCGGCGGCCTCGGCCGCGTCGACGCCGTAGGACTTGGCGCCGAACGTGTAGGACACCTCGGCGACGTACAGGTCGCCGCGCGAGTCGACCGCGATGCCGTGCGGGGCGATGAAGTTCCCGGGCGCGGTCCGGCTGACGGTGCTCGCGCCCCAGCGGGCCACGATGGCGCCGCCCGAGTCGAATATGGTCACCCGGCCGGGGTGGTCGTAGTCCGGGAACCCGCGGGTGAACGACGCCTTGCCCTTGGGCCGCCACAGCTCGGCGACGTAGCAGTAGCCGTCGGGGTCGATGGCGATCTGGGTCGGCCGCTGCACGTCGGTCCACTGGGCGAGGTACCGGCCGTCGGGGTCGAAGACCTGGATCCGGTCGTTCTCCCGGTCGCACACGAACACCCGGTCGTCGGGGCCGACCCCGATCCCGTGCGGCAGGTGGAACTCACCCGGTCCGACGCCGACCTCGCCCCAGGAGGTGATCAGCTTCCCCTCGGGGGTGAACGCGTGGACGCGGCAGTTGCCGTAGCCGTCGGCGACGTAGATCCGCCCGGCCGAGTTGAGGGCCATGTTGGTGCAGGCGTTGAACGGCTCCCCCGCCCGCAGCACGGTCTCCACGTTGTGGATGACAAACGGGCCGCCGGCCACCCGGCCGGTGTCGGACGGCTGGCCCGGCCGCCCCAGCGTCAGCAGCGGCTTGCCGTCGGGCGTGTACTTGCGGACCGTGTGGTCGCCGTGGTCCACCGTCCACACGCAGTCGTCCGGGCCCACCGTCAGCCCGTGCGGCTTGTTGAGGAAGTCCTGGCCCCAGGCCGTCACGAACGAGCCGTCCGGCTCGTACACCAGCACGGCGTGGGTATTCCTGGTCAGCAGGTACACCCGGTCGCGGGAATCGACGCCGACGGCCGACACGTCGCGGTGGGCGATCCCGGCGGGCGGCTGCTCCCATTGCGCGTTCACGTCGAACCGGAAGCCGGCGGCCGGCGGCGGCGTCGTGTCGCTTCGCATCTGCTCGTTCCTCTCGCTAGCGGCCGTTAGGCGGGCCGGGGCGGAACCGGGGCAGGGCGCTGCCCTCCCCGGTGTCGGCGAACGTGACCTCGACCGGCAGGCCGACGGCCAGGCCGGCGGGGACGCCGCCGCCGGCCCCGACGATGTTGGTCAGCATCCGCGGCCCCTCGTCCAGCTCGACGTAGGCGAGCACGAACGGGGCCGCCTCCTTGTAGGCGCCCTCGCCCCGGTAGTTGACCGTGTAGCTGTACACGCGCCCGCGGCCGGACGCCTCGAACCACTCGGTGTCCAGCGACGAGCACTCGGGGCAGATCACGCGCGGGTACCAGTTCACGCTGCCGCAGGCCCGGCAGCGGCGCAGCAGGAGCCGTCCCCGGGCGGTGGCGTCCCAGAACTCCTGCGTCTCCGGGTTGACCGGCGGCGCCGGGGCCGGGAGCGGGCCCCTTGAGTCAGTCATGCGTCCTCCCGGCCGAGGATGAGGGTGGCGGCGCCCGAGCGGGTGCCGAGCGAGCCGCCGTTGCCGTGGGCGAGGGCGATCTCGCAGTCGGGCACCTGCACGGGCGCGTTCGCCTCGCCCCGCAGCTGCCGGACCGCCTCGATGACCTTCGTCATCCCGCCCCGGTTAGCCGGGTGGTTGTTGCACAGGCCGCCGCCGTCGGTGTTGAACGGCAGCGCGCCGTGCGGCGCCAGCAGCGCGCCGTCGGCGACGAACGCGCCGCCCTTGCCCTTCGGGCAGAACCCGAGGTCCTCGACCGCCTGCAGGACGGTGATGGTGAAGGAGTCGTAGATCGAGGCGTAGTCGATGTCGGCCGGGGTGACCCCCGCCTCGGCGAAGGCGCGCGGCCCGGACCAGACCGCGCCGGTGTGGGTCAGGTCCAGGCGGCCGTTCGCCGTCAGCTTGGGCGACTCCCCGTGCCCGAGCACCGTGACCGTTTGCCGGGGCAGGCTGGCGGCCACCTCCGGCGAGGTCACCACCAGGGCGCCGCCGCCGTCGCTGATCACGCAGCAGTCCAGCCGGTGCAGCGGGTCGCTGATCATGGGCGAGTCCAGCACTTCCTCGACCGTCACCGGGGTGCGGAGCATCGCGTTCGGGTTGTGCTGGGCGTGCTGGGAGGCCACCACCTTGATCGCCGCCAGCTGCGCGCTCGTCGTGCCGTACTCGTGCATGTGCCGCCGCGCCGCCAGCGCGTACATCGACACCGTCGTCGGCCCGAACGGCTGCTCGAACGCCGCCTCCGGCGCGGCCGCCGACGCCGACGGGCGGGCCAGGCGCACCGACCGGGGCAGCCCGGCCAGGGTGATCAGCGCGACCGAGCACTTGCCGGCCGCGATGGCGGCGGCCGCGTGGCCCACGTGCACCAGGTAGGAGGAGCCGCCGGTCTCGGTCGAGTCCACGTACCGCAGGCGGGTCAGGCCCAGGTAGTCGGCCATCGACAGCGGCCCGAAGCCGGGCGCGTCGGCCGCGCAGAAGTACGCGTCGACGTCGTGCATGGCCAGGCCGGCGTCGGCCAGCGCCCCCAGCGCCACCTCGGCGTGCACCTGGGGAATCGACTTGCCGGGAATCTTGCGGTCCGGATGCTCGAAGGCCCCGGCGATGTGGGCTTTCCCCCGGATGCTCATGCTGTCTCCCGGGGGGCGACCCCCCGTACCCCCCGGTCCGCGCCCGCCTGCTCGCTCGCGCGCTCGCTCATACCCGCGCCGCCAGGGTCTGGGGGGTGACGTTCTTGTCGTCGGTGAACTGGGCGACGACGAAGTCGTAGGAGCCGTGCTTGACGCCCTGGTCGTCCACCGTGCACGGCACCAGCAGCAGCGGGTTGTAGTACTCGTCGTCGTAGTTGCCGGGCTCGCCCTCGAGGTAGAGCTGGGTGGTGACCGGCCGGCTGACCGCCTGGATCTTGACGTGGACGTGCTTGGCCTCGCGGGGCTCGTACGCGCCAGGGACGATCGTGGTCAGCTGGTACCGTCCCGCCTCGTCGGTCAGCTGGTAGCCGGTGTACTGGAAGCCGGCCACGTCGTAGTCGCCCTGGTGGTCGCACGTCCAGAACTGCACGATCGCGCCCGGGATCGGGGTGCCCTTCTCGGTCAGGACCCGGCCGGCCAGCACGATGCCGGGCTCGTCGCCCGGCTCCAGGAGGTTCGAGCGCAGGGGGGCGCCCAGCCGGAAGTACGGCCCCTCGATCTCGTAGGGGGTCTGCCGCAGCTCGCCCGGCCCCGGCGGCGGGGTTGGGCGCACGCCCGGGGTGGTGCCGGACTTAGGGCCGGCCGTCCCCAGGTCAGTGCCCTTGCTCGCCCAGGCCTCCTCTTGTGCTGTCCTCATCAGGAACCCCACACGCGGCGCGAGGCGATCCGCGCGCCCTCGACCAGCGAGCTGAACTTCGCCCACACCACCTCGGGGTGCGTGCGCTTGATCGACACCGTCTGGGCGAAGCCGCAGTCAGCGCCGGCGATGACGTTCTCCCGGCCGAGGATGCTCGCGAACCGCTCCAGTCGCTGGGCCACCAGGCGCGGGTGCTCGACCGTCGTCATGTGGTGGCTGATGAGGCCGGGGATGAGGATCTTGCCCTCGGGCAGCGGGTGCTGCCCCCACACCTCCCACTCCCACTCGTGGCGCGGGTTGGCGGCCTCGATGGAGTAGCCGCCGGCGTTGACGCTGTAGATGATGTCCACGATCGCCTCCAGCGGCGCGTCCGCCACGTGCGGCACGTGCCAGCTGCCGAAGCAGATGTGATAGCGGACCCGGTCGGCCGGGATCCCGGCGAGGGCGTGGTTGAGCGCCTCGACCCGCAGCCCCGCCCAGCGCCGGTAGGCGTCCTCGCCCTGCCGGGAGGCGATGTGGTCGTACATGTTGGCCATGACGGCGTCATCCACCTGGAGGATGAAGCCCGCCTCGTGCACCGCGAGGTACTCCTGGCGCATCGCGTCGGCGATGGCGTACACGTACTCCTCGTCGCTCTTGTAGTACTCGTTCACGCCCGAGTAGGCGGTGCTGCCGGGGGCCACGCTGGTGAAGAAGACCTCCCGGTCGGGGTAGCCGGCGGTGGCCGCCTGCAGGTTCGCCAGGTCGCGCTTGACCAGGTCAAGGCCGGTGTACTTGATCGGCCCGGTGCACGCCTGGGCGGGCGCGCCGGTCAGCGCGGCCGGGAGCTCGGGGTTGCCGGTGAAGAAGCCGCGGAACCGCTCGCGGTCGCGGCCCAGCCAGTCCAGCGGCTTGAGCTGGTCCGGGCGGAGCTCGAAGCCGGTGATGCGGGCCAGCGCGTAGCCCGACCAGCCCGACTTGCCGAACTCGCCGTCGTTCACCACGTCCAGGCCCGCGTCCGCCTGGCGGCTGACCGCCTCGTTCACCGCCGCCGACAGCGAGCGCTCGTACTCCCCCCGGGTGGCGGCGTCGGCGTCGGCCGGCGGCTCCTTGACCAGCGTCTCCGGGCGGATCAGGCTGCCCGTGTGGGTGGTCAGGAACCTTGTCTCGCTGCGATGCACGGTGTTCGTATCCCTTCCGTCTCGCCGGGGCCGCCGTGCTGGCGGTCCCGGCGCGTTAACGCCATCTCTTCAGTCAGGTCAGGTTTTCTGGCAAGGCCCGGGGGTCACGGCCAGGCCGCTGGCAGGTCGGTGGCCCGGATGACCCAGGCCCGCTCGAGGGCTGCCAGCCGGTCGCCCAGGCCCGCGCCCGCGAGGATCTCCCCGGCGTCGGCCCCCGGAGCGCGGGGCGGGTGCCCCGGCCGGGCCGGGGTCGCCGACAACCGGGCCGGGACGCCGGGCATGGTGCACGGCCCGGTGCCCGGCACGTCCTGGGTCACGCTCAGCCCGCGAGCGCGGTTGACCGGGTCGGCCATCACGTCCGCGAGGCTGCTGACGGGGTGCGCGGCGACGCCGGCGGCGGCGAGGCGGGCCGTCAGGTCGTCCGCGGCGGCCGCCGCGAACGCGACCTCCAGGTCTTTCTCCAGCCCGTCCGGCACGGTCGCTCCCGCCGCCGGCACGGTCGCCTGCGGCCGGGCCGGGCCGGGGACGCCTGGCCACCCGGCCAGCGCGGCCAGCGCGGGCACGTCGGCCGGGCGGGCGGCGAGGAAGAGCCAGCGGTCAGCCGCCCGGTAGTAGCGCTGCAGCGGGCTCGTCCCGAGGGCGTCGTAGCCGCGCGGCTCGCTGGGCTGGTGGCCGGGGAAGCTGACCATGAACGCCGCCTGGTGGTAGGTGGCGGCCTGGGCGAGGGAGGTGCTCGCCCGCTGGCCCCGCCCGGTCGCCTGCCGGTCGTAGAGCGCGAGGGCGGTGGCGAACGCGGCCAGGATCCCGGCCCCGATGTCGACGAGGTTGTAGGGGCCGAGGACCGAGGGCAGCCCGGTCCGCTCCATGATGCCGGTCACGGCCTGGCCCTGGCGCTCCCAGCCGCGCCGCCCTTCCCAGGGGCCGCCCAGGCCATAGGCGCTGATCGACGTGTAGACGGCCTCGGGGCGACGGGCGCGGACCTCGTCCCAGCCGATCCCGAGCCGGCTGGCGGTGCCGGGCGAGAAGTTCTCCAGCACGACGTCGGCCTGGTCCGCCAGCCGCCAGAACACCTCCTGGCCGCTGGCGGCGCGCAGGTCGAGCAGCAGGGACCGCTTGCCCCGGTTGAGGTAGCCGGCGACGCCCTTGCCGGGGCTGGCGATCTTGACCACGTCGGCGCCGAACTCGGCCAGGATCCGCCCGCAGGTCGGGCCGGACAGCGCCAGCCCCAGGTCGAGCACCCGGATCCCGCTCAGCGGCTGGTCCAGGGCCGGGCCGGGGGGCTGGCCCTGCCCCGCCCGGGCGGGATCCCGCTCCCCCGCGCCCGCGGCCGGTCCCGTGCTGGCGCGGCCCGGTCCGGGGGCGCCCGCCGGCGGGACGGGCAGCCAGGCCGGCCCCGCGAGGACGGCGGCGGTGTCGGCCCCGGCCAGCCGGCGGGGCCGGACCGGCGGGCCGGGGGACTCGCTGAGCGCGACGGGGACGCCGGCGCACCAGATGTCCCCCAGCTCGGGGTCGGCGACGCGCGCGACCGCGCGGGTCGCGCGGGCCTGGGCGGTGGCGATCCACTCAGGCACGGTGCGGACGAAGCCGATGGCGGCCCCGGCCGCGTTGCCGAGCTCCTCCCACTCGGCCGCGGTCCGGGTCGCGAACTGCGCCCGCAGCCGCGCGTGCAGCCGCTCGTTGACCTCCGGGCGGGCGTTGGCGGCCAGGTCCAGCAGGTCCGGCTCCACCCGGCCGGTCAGCCCGGCCGCCCGCGCGAACCAGGCCAGGTGGCGGGCGCTGGAGGTGTCGAACTGCACGTAGCGTCCGTCCCGGCAGCGGAACGCGCCGGCCCCGCGGCCGTGAATGGGGCGCGGCGGGCGGGGGCCTCGCTCCCCCGCGTAGGCGCCGTTATGGCCGATGAGGGTGAACATCGCGTCGAACAGGGGGACCTCGACGTGCTGGCCGGCGCCAGTCCGGCGGCGCGCGATCAGCGCCATCACCACCGACAGGGCGCCCAGGCAGGCAGCGGCGCTGGAGGCCAGCGGCAGGGCCGAGTACGTGGGCCGCTCCCAGTCCCAGCCGGGTGGCTCCTCGCCGGTGCGGGGCGAGCAGTTGGCGGTCGCGGCGGCGATGATCCCCTCATAGCCGCGCACCCGCGCCCGCGGGTCCCCGGCCGCGAAGCCGGGCAGGGAGCAGGTGATGAGGCCCGGGCTCGCCGCCCGGGCGGCGTCCAGGTCAAGCCCGAGCCGGGCCAGCACGCCGGGGCGGAAGTTCTCGATCACCACGTCGGCCCCGGCCGCCAGCCGCCGCGCGGCGGCCAGTCCCTCGGGCTGCTTCAGGTTGAGGATCACCCGGCGCTTGCCCCGGTTGAAGAACGCGTCCAGCCCCCCGGCCCAGCGCGGGCCGCCGGGCGGGTCGACGTGGAGCACGTCGGCGCCCTGGTCGGCCAGCAGCACCGCGGCGAGCGGGCCGGCCACGTACTGCCCGAGGTCCAGGACCCGCAGGCCCGCCAGCGGCCCGGCCGGCGAGCTCGCGCCGGCGTCGGTGGCCGCCCCTCCTTCCCGTCCGCCGGGTGCCGTCGTCATGCTCATGCTCAGCTGCTCGCCGAGCCCCGCACGTCGAGCCGCGCCCGCAGCCAGTCGCCCAGCGAGTACAGCGAGAAGACCGTGATCGAGAAGATGATGCAGGGGACGACCGCGCCCCAGGGGGACAGGTTCAGGACCGACTGGCCCTGGGCGATCATCTGCCCCCAGCTCGGGGTGGGCGGCTGGACGCCGAAGCCGAGGTAGCTCAGGGATCCCTCGGCCAGCATCGCGCTCGGCAGCACGATCATCGCGTAGGTGATCAGCGCGACGGCCGTGTTGGGCAGCAGCTCGCGGGCGATGATGCGCCACTGGGAGGCGCCCAGGCTGCGGGCGGCGACCACGTACTCCCGCTCGATCAGGCTGATGGCGGTCGCCCGGGTCACCCGCATGAAGCCGGGGAAGTACAGCACCGCGATCGCCCCGACCAGGACCGGCAGGGACGGGCTGAGCACGACGACGATGGCCAGGAGCAGCAGCAGCCCGGGGATCGACAAGATCGTGTTGGCGATCGTGTCGGCGGCGAAGCCGACCGCCCCCCGGAAGTAGGTCGCCAGCAGCCCGACGCCGCCGCCGGCGACGGCCGCCACGACGGTGACGAAGACGCTGATCTCCAGGGAGACCTGCGCCCCGTAGGCCAGCCGGGAGATCATGCTGCGGCCGATCGCGTCGGTGCCGAGGAACTCACCGGTCCAGGACGGGGCGAGGTTCGGCGCGCCGATGACCACCGACGGGCTCTTGATCGGCAGCACGGCGGCGAAGATCGCCGCCAGCACCACCAGCGTGAGCCAGGCCGCGCAGGCGATGAGGACCGGCTGCGGGCGGCGCCGGATCTCGCGGTCGGTCCGGGCGATGAAGCTGAACGCCCCCTTGTGGCGCTCGCGGGCGTCGAAGGTGCCCTCGATGGCAGGGGCGGCATTGCCGGGCGCGGCACTGTCTGGGGTCACGGTCATCGCGCTGTCCGTACTCTCGGGTCGAGCAGCCCGTAGGAAAGGTCGACCAGGCTGTTGATGATCACGAACACGATCGCCGTGCAGACGACCACGCCCTGGATCACCGGCAGGTCCTTGTTGTAGACGGCATTCGAGGCCAGCAGCCCGATGCCGCTGAGCGAGAAGAGCTTCTCCACGACGATCGAGCCGCCCAGCAGCGCCCCGAACGAGATGCCCGCGACGGTGATCAGCGAGGCCGAGGCGGGCCGGAGGACGTGCCGCAGCAGGACGTACCACTCGGGCAGGCCGCGGCTGCGGGCGACGGCCACGAAGTTCTCCGACAGGACCGAGACGACGTCGGCCCGCAGGATGCGGATGAAGATCGGCGCCACGACCAGCACCAGGACCAGGACCGGCAAGATCGCGTGCTGCAAGTTCTGGCCCACGTCCTGCGTCAGCGGGACCCAGCTCTGGGACGGGAGCCACTTGGCCTTGACCGCCAGCAGCAGGACCAGGATGAGGCCGGCCACGAACGGGGGCGTGGCCTGGGCGACCGAGGAGCCGCCGGTCACCACCCGGTCGAACACCGAGCCGGGGCGGGTGGCCGCCAGCAGGGCGAGCGGGATCGCGATGACGAGCGAGACCAGCAGGGCCAAGATGGCGAGCTCGGCCGTCACCGGCAGGCCCTGGGCCAGCTGGGAGGCGACCGAGAAGTGGGTCTGGTAGGAGACCCCGAGGTTGCCGTGCAGGGCCTGCCAGACCCAGTCCCCGTAGCGGACCAGGAGCGGCTTGTTCAGGCCGAACTCCTGGTCGAAGCTCGCGATGAACTGCGGGGTGAGCTGGGAGCCGTAGATCGCCAGGACCGGGTTGCCGGGCATCAGGTCAATCAGCGACGTGGCGAAGAACGTGACCAGGACGAGCACCAGCACGATGTCGCGCAGCCGGCGCAGCAGGTACCACTTCAGCATCAGTGCCCTCCCTGGCCGCTGGTGTTGGTGACCTCCGCGACCGCGGGCTCCTGGACGGCCGGGGCCGCCCCGCCGTGCAGCGGGAAGTGGCAGGCGACGACCTGGCCGGTGTCGATCGGGCGCAGGACGGGCGCCTCGGTGGCGCACCGGTCCTGGGCGAACCCGCACCGGGTGCGGAACCGGCAGCCCGACGGCGGCGACATCGGCGAGGGGATCTCGCCCCGCAGCCGGGTTTCCGGCAGCGCCGCGTGCGGGTCGGGCACCGGCACCGCGTCCAGCAGCCCGCGGGTGTAGGGGTGGGACGGCTCGCGGGTGATGACGTCGGCGTCGCCGTACTCGACGACCTGGCCGAGGTACATGACGCCGATCTGGTCGCTCACCGCGTGCACGACCGACAGGTCGTGGGAGATGAACAGCATCGACAACCCGTAGCGGCCGCGCATGTCCTCCAGCAGGTTGAGGATCTGCCCCTGGACCGACACGTCGAGCGAGGCGACCGGCTCGTCGCAGATGAGCATCCGCGGCTCCACGATCAGCGCCCGGGCGATCGCGACGCGCTGGCACTGGCCGCCCGACAGCTGGTGCGGCCGCCGGTCGCCGAACGCGGCCGGGTCCAGGCCGACCTGGGTGAGGATCTCGGCCACGCGCTGCTCGGCCCGCTCCCGCGGCCAGCCCAGGATCGCCGGGCCCTCGGCCACGATGTCGCGCACCCGCCGCCGGGGGTTGAGGGCCGAGACCGGGTCCTGGAAGATCATCTGGATCCCGCTGCGGGCGTCCCGCAGCTCCGCCTTGGACAGGGTCGTCAGGTCCCGGCCGTCGAGCCGGACCGCGCCCTGGGCCGGCGGCGGCAGCTGGATGACCGCCCGGCCGATCGAGGACTTGCCCGAGCCGGACTCCCCGACCAGGCCGAGCGTCGCCCCCCGGCCGATCGTGAACGACACGTCCGAGACCGCCTCCAGCGTGCCGCCGGGCACCCGGAAGCGCTGGATCAGGTGGTCGACCTCCAGCACCGGCGCGGCCGGCGCTCCTGCTGGCATCGTCGCTCCCCCGGGAGTCCCTTGCGGGGCCGGTATTCCCTGCCCTCCATCGGCCCCGCCCCGGGGGGCACGGGGGGTCGCTCCCCCGGGAGTCATTGCTGGATCCCGGTGGCCGAGGCGTACGGCTGCTCGTCGCCGACGGCGGCCGGGACCTCGCGCGGGTTGACGCAGCGGTAGTGGTGCCCGGGCGCGTCCCGGACCAGCTCCAGCGGCCCCTGGGAGCACTCGGGCTGGGCGAAGCCGCACCGGGGGGCGAACCGGCAGCCCGGCGGCAGCGCGCGCGGCTGGGGCGGGGCGCCGGCGATGGTCGCCAGCTTCTGGTGGGGCTCGTCCTCCAGGCGCGGCATCGACCTCAGCAGCGCGGCGGTGTACCGGTTGCGGTGGGCGTCGAACAGCACCGCGGTCGGCCCCTTCTCCACGACCTGGCCGGCGTACATGACGGCGATGCCGTCGGTCCGCCCGGCCACGACGCCGAGGTCATGGGTGATGATGACCAGGCCCATCTCGCGGTCCCGCTGGATCGACTGGAGCAGGTCCAGGATCTGCTTCTGGACCGTGACGTCAAGGGCGGTGGTCGCCTCGTCGGCGATCAGCACCTTGGGGTCGCAGGCGAGCGCGGCGGCGATCGTCACCCGCTGGCGCATGCCGCCCGACAGCTGGTGCGGGTACTGGTCGTAGCGCTTGGCGGGGTCGTTGACGCCGACCTGGCGCAGCAGGTCGATCCCGATGCCGCGCGCCTCGCGGCCCTTGATCCCCTTGTGGAAGCGCATGCCCTCGGTGATCTGGCGGCCGATCGGCACGACCGGGTTGAGCGAGGTCATCGGGTCCTGGAAGACCAGGCCGATCCCGGCCCCGAGGACCTTGCGGCGGTCCTTGCCCGTCAGCCGGGAGATGCTCACCCCGTCCAGGACCACGTCCCCGCTCAGGGTGGCGCCCCGGGGGACGAGGCCCATCAGGGCGCGGGCGAGCATGGACTTGCCCGCGCCGGACTCCCCGACGATGCCGAGGGTCTTGCCGTGCCCGAGGGTGAAGGAGACATCCTCGACCGGGCGGACCGGGCCCGCCGGGGTCGGCAGCTCGCAGGTCAGCCCGGACACCGACAGCAGGGCGGGGGGCGCCCCGGCGGCGGGGCCGGGCGCCCCGGGCGTAGTCTCGGCGGTCATGGCGCTCCCCCCTGCCCGCACCCTCACCGGGCGCATGGCCGCTGCCACCAGGGCGCGGCGGGAGCGCGCCTGGCCTTCTTGCCGATCCTCATGCTGCTGACTCCTTCGTCGGCGCGGAGCGCATCACTGTACGGGACGAAGACCACAAAACGGGCCTAACGTGCATGTATAGCCGTCAAGCGGACGGGATTTGATCATCCTGATGTCATTATGACCATACGTTTAATGCGGTTCGCAAGGGCTGGGGCGCGGGTTGCCCGCCCGGGGGCGGTGCCTCCCCCGGGCCGGCCGGCCGCGCCCGGATCGCCTGGCCGAAGGCCACCGACGCCGCCGCCGCGACCGCGAGCTGGCCGGGCCAGCTGAAGACGGGCAGGCCCGCGGCGGCGTAGGTCGCCACGGCCTCGGGCGCCAGGTGCGGCGCCCCCAGCCGGGCGACCAGGAACGGCACCGGGACCTGCGCGCGCAGCTCGGCCAGCTCGCGCGCCATGACCGCGGCCGACGGGTCGGCGTTGGTCCCCAGCTGCAGCAGCACCAGGTCCACGGCGCCCGACGCCAGCACCAGGCGCATGGACTCGGTGACCAGCTCGGGCTGCTGGATCCCGGTCGCGGTCACGTCGACCGGGTTGGCCGAGGTCGCGTAGGCGGGCAGCAGGGCGTCGAGGGCGGCCCGCAGCTCGCCGCCGAACGGCGGCACCTCCAGGCCGAGCGTCTCGCAGGAGTCCACCAGGATCGAGCAGGCGCCGCCGGACATCGACACCACCCCGATGCGCCTGCCCGCGGCCCCGCCCACCGCGTCCAGGGCGACGGCGACGGTGAACAGGTCGGCCAGGTCGGCCACGCGGACGATGCCGTGGCGCCGGAAGAAGGCCGAGTAGACGGTGTCGGCGCTGGCCATCGCGCCGGTGTGGGAGGCGGTGCTCACCCGCCCGGCGTCGGTCCAGCCGGTCTTGTAGGCGACGATCGGCTTCCCGGCCGCCCGGGCGCGGGCGGCGGCCGCCGCGAACGCCGCCGGGCGCCGGATCACCTCGATGAACAGGCAGATGACGCGGCAGGCGGGGTCGTCGGCCGCGTAGGCGATGAAGTCCTCGATGCCGAGGTCGGCCTCGTTGCCGACGCTGATCCAGTGGCTGAACGCCACCCCGAGCTCCTCGGCCCGGCTGAACAGCGCGCTGGCGATGGACCCGCTCTGGGAGATGAACGCGACCGGCCCGCGGGTGAAGCCGTCGGCCTCCATCGCCATCCCGAACGTGGCCAGGAAGTCGTGGTGCAGCGCGGCCACGCCCATGGTGTTGGGGCCGACGAACCGGAACCGGCCGCCCGCGCGGTCGAGCAGCTCCTGCTGGGCCGCGCGGCCGTCGGCGCCCGACTCGGCGAAGCCGGCCGAGTAGACGATGCCGTGCGGGATGCCGGCCGCCACGCAGTCGGCGACCGCCTGGGCCACCGCCCGGCGCGGGACGGTGATGCAGGCCAGGTCGACTGGCTCGGCGATCTCGGCGACGGTCTGCACCACCCGGGCGCCGGGCACGTCGGCGCCGTTCGGGTTGACGACCACCAGGTCACCGTCGAAGCCGTGCCGGCGCAGGTAGCGGGCCACCAGGCCGCCGACCTTGAGGCGGGCGCTGCTGCCGCCGATCAGGGCGATGCGGCGGGCGCCGACGAAGGCGGGCAGCCCGTCGTACAGGGTGGCCCGGGCCGCGGCGGAAGCCGGGCGCAGCGTGCAGCGGGCGTCGGCCGCCAGCGCCCCCGCGCCCGAGGCGAAGACCGGGTTGAGGTCGAGCTCGGCGATCTCGGGGACCGCCACCGCGAGCTCGCTGACGGCGGCGACCAGCGCCGCCAGGGCGTCGAGGTCGGCCGCCGCCGCGCCCCGGTAGCCGCCCAGGAGGGCGGCGCCCTTCAGGCCGGCGAGCATGGCGCGGGCCTGGGCGGGCGAGACCGGCGCCATCTCCCGGGCCGCGTCGTCCAGGAGCTCGACCAGGGTGCCGCCGGTGGCGACCATGACCACCGGGCCGAGGTCGTCACGGACGATCCCGATGGCCATCTCGACCCCGCTGAGCTGGCGCTGGACGCTGAGGACGGCCTCGGGCAGGCCAAGGTCCCGCCCCCGCGCGAGCAGGGCCGCGGCGGCGGCCCCGAGCTCCTCGTCGCTGGCGATGCCCCGCCGGACCAGGCCGAGCTCGGTCTTGTGGACCACCGACGGGTCGAGCAGCTTGCACACCACCGGGTAGCCAGTCGCCCGGGCGGCGGCCAGGGCCTCGGGGACGCCGCGGGCGGGGGTCGCGGGGCCGAACGGGATGATGCCCGCGAGCAGCGACCGGCACTGTGCCTCGTTCAGCCCCAGTGCCTCGTTCAGCCCCAGTGCCTCGTTCACGCTCGCGCCGTCGTTCAGGCTCGCGCCGTCGCCGGCCCTGTCGCCGGCACTGTCGCTGGCCAGCAGGGCCTGCGCCCTGGACCTGACGCCGGCGAGGGCGGCGGCGTCCACGGGGGTGGCCGGGTAACCGGACATTCGGCTCCTATCGACATGGGCGGCCATGGGCCCGGCTCGGGAGCTCTCGTCGCGCTGGGCGCGAGCGCGCTCGTCACCGTCGGCTTGCGCACCGGGCGAGCACCCCGGCTGAGGGGGCGACCCTCAGGCTAAAAGGCCATTCGTACGAATGTCAAGACGACCATATAAGAAGACGTCTGTGCTACGCTTCCAGCTCGAGGCAGGCAGGGGGACCGGGAGGCAGGAGATCCGACTTGTCCGACGTACTCATCCGCTCCGACGATGGCGCCGTGACGACGCTGACCCTCAACCGGCCGGCGGAGCGTAACGCCATCAACGACGAGCTCCGCGAGGCCTTCCTGGCCGCGCTGGACGAGGTGAGCGCCGACCCCGCCGTCCGGGTGGTGATCGTCACCGGTAACGGCAAGAGCTTTTGCGCCGGGGGCGACGTGCGGGCCATGCGCGAGCGCTTGCAGGCCCCGGCGGGGCAGGTCGCGTTCGACGGCTGGCGGCGCCAGCAGCGCACCGGCGTCCTCGCCCAGGCCCTGCACTCGCTGGGGGTGGTGACGATCGCCGCCGTGAACGGCCACGCCATCGGGCTGGGCCTGGACCTGGCCCTGGCCTGCGACTTCGTGGTCGCCGCGCCTCAGGCGTCGTTCGCCGCGAGCTTCGTCAAGCGGGGCCTCATCCCCGACGGCGGCGGCCTGTACTACCTTCCGCGCCGGGTGGGGCTGCAAAAAGCGAAGGAGCTGATGTACTCCGGCCGCTCGGTCGACGCGGCCGAGGCCGCCCGCATCGGCATCGCTGACGTGCTCGCGGCCGACGGCGCCCTGCTGACCGACGCCTGCGCGTACGCCGGGCAGTTCACCGCCCAGCCGCGGGCGTCGATCACGCTCATGAAGTCGATCGTGAACCGGACCTACGAGCTGTCGCTGGAGTCGGTCGCCGCCCTCGGCTCGCAGGCCCAGGCCATCTGCTACACCACCGAGGACCACCGGGCCTCGGTGGAGAGCTTCCTGGCCGGGAGCAAAGAGAAAGGGAAGCCATGACTGACGGCGGGGCAACGCGGGCGGTAGCCCGGTTCATCACGCAGGTGACGTACGGGTCCATCCCCGAGCCGGTGCGCGAGGCCGCCCGGCGGACCATCGCGGACACGATCGCGGTGCTCCTGGCCGGCAGCGGCGGCGAGGTCGTCCCCCCGCTGCGCGAGTACCTCAAGCGCAACCCCTCGCCCGGCTCCGCCCCGGTCATCGGCTGGGGCACCAGCGCCACCCCCGAGGTCGCCGCGATGGTCAACGGCACCCTCGGCCACGCGCTGGACTACGACGAGGTGACGACCCTCTACCCGGCCCACCCGAGCGTGCCCATCCTGGCCGCGCTGCTGGCCTCGCCCGAGCCGGCCGCCCTGGACGGGGAGGCGCTCGTCACCGCGTACTGCACCGGGTTCGAGGTCGGCGGGCAGATCGCCCGCGGCATCGGGCTGGCGCACTACCACCGGGGCTGGCACGCGACCGGGACGCTGGCGCTGTTCTCCGCCCTGGCCGCGGTGGCCAAGGCGCGGGGCCTGACCGAGGACGAGATCTGCACCGCGATCGGCGTCGCCGCATCGTTCTCCTCGGGCATGCAGCGCAACTTCGGCACGATGACCAAGCCGCTGCACTCCGGCTGGGCCGCCCGCTCGGCCCTGGTCGCGGCCGAGCTATCCTCGGTCGGCTGGACGGCCAGCCCCGAGATCCTGGACAAGCCCCGCGGGTACCTGGCGCTGTACGGCGACGAGGCGTCCGACCCGGCCCGGATCGAGCCGGCTCTCGGGGTGCCGTGGGTGTTCGCCGAGCCGGGCGTGTCGCTGAAGAAGTACCCGTGCTGCTGGGCGCTGCACCGGGCGATCGACGCGGTGCTGCAGCTGCGGGCCGAGCTCGGGGCGGGCAACATCGCCCGCCTGTCGTCCCACATGCCGCCGGGCGCGTTCTCGCAGGTGCCCTACATGCGCCCGGTGACCGGGCTGGAGGGCAAGTTCTCCCCCACCTACGCGCCCGCCGCCGCCCTCCTGGACGGCGAGGTGACGCTGGCGACGTTCACCGACCAGGCGGTCAGCCGCCCGCAGGTCGCCGCCCTCTACGACCGCATCGAGGTGGCCGAGGACCCGGCCTGCAACGAGAGCGACAAGGCCAAGGGCGGCGTGGGCGATGCTCCCGGCGAGATCGGCTACGTCGAGGTGACCGCCACGACCACCAGCGGCGAGACCCGCGTGGCCCGCGTCTACGCCCCCACCGGGTCGCCCCAGCACCCGATGACGTGGGCGGAGATCGAGGCGAAGTTCGCCGACTGCGCCCGCTCCGTCCTCATGGACGAGGCCCAGGCGGCGGCGCTGTTCGCCGCGTTCCGCGCGGTCGACCAGCAGCGGGACGTCCGCTCGCTCGTCGCCGGGATCTCGCTGCCGCTGGACGCGATCGGCCGCCGGGCCTAGCGCGACCGGCCGCCGGGCCTAGAAGGAGGGCGGGGGCGCCGTCAGTGGAAGACGGCGCCGCCGTCCACGACGAGGGTCTGCCCGGTCATGAAGGGCGCCCCCGGCCCGGCCAGGAAGCGCACCGCCCCGACGATGTCCGAGGGAGCCATGTCGCGACGCAGCACCCGCGCCCCGGGCGCGCTGGCGTGCATCGCCGAGAAGCCATCTAGCCGCTCGGTGACGCCGTCGGAGAGGGTGAACCCGGGCGCCACCTGGTTGACGAGGATGTTGTCGGGGCCGAGCTCGCGCGCCAGCGCCCGCGTCAGACCGGTGACGGCGCCCTTGGAGGCCGAGTAGTGGACCAGGCCCACGGTTCCCTTGAACTGGGAGGTGGAGCCGATGTTGACGATCCGGCCGCCGCCGCGCGCCCGCATCTGCGGCACCAGCGCCCGGGCCGCCAGGAAGCACCCCAGCACGTTGACGTCCATCACCCGGTGCCACTCGGCCAGCGGGATCTCGGTGAACGGCCGGAACTCCAGCCCGGCGAACAGCCCCGCGTTGTTGACGAGGATGTCCGCCCCGCCGAAGGCGCCGGCCGTCGCGGCGGCCAGCTCCTCCAGGGCCTGCGGCGACGTCACGTCGGCGGCGACCCCGAGGGCGTCCATGCCCTCGTCCGCCAGCGCCTTGGCCGTCTCGGGGGCATCGCGCAGGTCGGCGATCACCACCCGGGCGCCGGCCGCCCCGAGCTCGGCGGCGATGGCCCGGCCGATCCCGATGGCCGCGCCGGTGACGACGGCGACCTTGCCCGCCAGCTCGGTGCTGGCCGGCCCGGTGGCGGCCGGCGCGGTGTTAGCCAGGCCAGGGCCGGCTGGCTCGCTGCCCGCTCGCGTCATGCTGCTCCTTGTCGGTCAGGCCAGGTTGACGTACGGCCCGGCCTGCGAGACCGGGTCGATGTCCAGCGTCACGGTGTACTCGTAGCGGTCGCCGCGGTACCAGGAGCGGACGAACTCCACCGGCTGGCCGGACACGTCGTGCACCAGCCGCTCCACGCAGAGCACGGCCGCGCCGAGCTCCACGTCGATGCGGGCGCACAGGCCCGGGTCGGCCAGCTGGGCGCGGATGGACTGGGTGGCGCTGTGCAGCGCGATGCCCTGCTCGAGCAGCAGCTCCATCAGCGCCTTGCGCTGCAGCGCCTCGACCGTGACGGCCTTCTTCCCGATCTCGGGCGGCAGGTAGCTGACGGTGTAGGAGAACGGCTCGCCGTCCATCATCCGGGTCCGGCGCACGACCGTGCCCTTCGGCTCGGCCAGGTGCAGCGCGGTGGCGATGTAGCCGGGGAACGTGGTGTCGTGGGCGACCTTGATGTCGCGGGTCGTCGCCCGGTGCGACTCGTTGATCAGCTCGCTCAGCGAGCCGCGGAAGCGCTGCTTCAGGACGGGCCTGACCTGGCTGCTGGCGACGAAGGTGCCGCGGCCCTGGCGGCGGACGACCAGGCCTTCCATCACCAGCTCGCCGATGGCCTGGCGGACGGTGGCCCGGCTGACGTCGAACTCCGCCGCGAACTCGTCCTCCGATTGCAGGCGCCCCTCGGGCGGGTAGACGCCCTCTTCTATTCGCTGCCGCAAGATGCCCGCCACCTGGTGGTAGAGCGGGAGCGCGAGCGCACTGTCAGTAGTCATCGGTGTCCCCTTGACGCGTTGCGAGGAGTCTGCCGCCCGGGCCCCCGGCGGGGGTTGTGCTCGCCGACAGTCCAGCGACCCGGATACCACAGGATAGCACAGACGTTCCCTCATGTGGTTGTCTTGACGTCTTGATGTCTTGACTTCCATACGAGTTCGCTCCTAGCCTGTGCGCTAGGCCCTCCCGAGGGGCCGCCCCCCGTCCCCCACCCGTGATGCAGATGATGTGTTTGACGATTACTGGGAACGATGGGACATTCAAATTACCTAAATCAGCCGAAATGGGCCGTTTCGGTGTGAAGCCCGATACGGGAAAGAAGGGTGAAGGGTGGAAAGACCAGTCTTCAGAACGAGACGACGGCGCCTCGCGGTCGCCGCCGGATGCCTGATCGGGGCCATGGCGCTCGCCGCGTGCTCCTCTTCCGCGTCATCGTCGGGCGGC
>DATBEM010000232.1:0-5847 GCA_036276115.1 Trebonia sp. | reverse complement strand
CACTTCGCCCGCGACGATCGCGCAGAACACGCACTTGCCGGTATCGCCGTCGGTCACGACGTGATTATCGCGCGCCCAATGCGTCCGCGGATATGAACCGGCAGTTATTTGGGAAAGCGATGGCTATTGGGAGAGCGTGGTGTTATGGGCGCCACCGGTTACCTGGATGCCGGTGCTCGTTACCGAGAAGTTGGTGATCTGGATCCCGGCCGGCAGCTTGGGGATCGTGAAGTTCAGGTTCGGCAGCCCGGTGCCGCCGCTCCCGCCGCTGCCGGTGATGTCGCCGATGATGCCGCCCAGGCCGCCGTCACCGCTGTCGCTGCCGCTGTCCTGCCAGGCCACCGTGACCTGGTTGCCCTTGAGGGTGATCTTGCCCGTCTCGGTCAGCACGTTCGTCCCGGCGATGCCGAAGCTCGCCTTGATCTCGTTGTTCGGCGCCGGGCTGAGCTTCAGGTCGGCGAACCCGCCGCTCTGGCTCGTCAGCGCGCTGGACAGCGAGGCGAAGCTGACGAACACGTTGGCGGAGATGGTGTCCACCTCGCCGCCGTTGAACGACCCGTTGACGTGCACGCCCTTGGCCACCGCGTTCACGCTGGAGATGGAGACCGGGCCGGCCGCGACGTTGCTGGCGCTGATGTCGATCTCCTGCAGGTCACGGGAGACAACCTGGGTCAGGAACGGGAAGCCCTTGATGCTCACCGACGGGTTGATCGACGTGTCGGCCGAGTGGATCTGGCTCGCGATCTCGTGCTCGGCCACCGCGACGGCCACCCGGTCGCCGATGACCAGCAGGATGAGGATGACGATGATGGTGAACACTGCCATCGTGGCCTTGCGGTGGCGCCGCCGGCGGCGCGGCCGCCGGGCGCCGGCCATGTTCTCCGGCATTGCCCGGCCCGGGTCGCCGTAGCCCGGGGCCCGTCCGCCCGGCCCGCCGTATCCAGGCTGGTCATACCCCTGCTCGCTGTACCCCTGCTGGTTACGCCGCTGGCCGCCGCCCGGCTGCGAGCCGTACTGGCCGCCGGCGCCGTAGGGCGCGGTGTCGTCGCCCGGCCCGGACGTGCCGTAGGCCGGCGGCTGCTCGGGCCAGCCCTTCCCCGCCCCCGGCGCGGGCGGGGGGGAGTAGGAGCCCTGCTGCGGTGGCGGGCCCGACGGCGGCTGGTACGACGGCTGGCCGGGCTGGTCGATCCGGAGCGTCTTGCCGTCGCCCCCGCCCGGGGCCGCCGGCCGGAAGGGCGGCCGCGCGCCACCCTGCGCGCCCCGCCCCGACTCATCTGTGCTCATGTGTCCCGCCCCCAGCTCGTCCGTAAGCCGCTCATTACTAGTATGAGGCCCGCAACAGGCATATGCTAAAACGTCTCCATCACAGTTATAGTTTCGCTGATTCCCGATTCCGGGCCCGCACCCCTACACTGAGGAGACATGGCACCTGAGCCTTCCGGCTGGCCGCCAGCGGGAGATAACGCCGTGCTGGCAGCACGTGGTTCTGCCCAGCATGCGACACCACAACTACACGTGAGAACCCGGCGGACGGAACTCACACTCGATCCTTCCCAGGCCCCCTATACGATCGGGCGCGACCCCAAGGCGGCTCTCGCGTTCCCCGATGACACACGGGTCTCGTGGGATCACGCCGTGCTCAAGGTCGAGGGCGGGACCTGGGTCCTCGAGGACCGGGGGAGCACCAACGGCACGTGGCTCGGGATCGACCGGACAAGTCGCCTCGACATCCTCAGCACGTGCGTGGTACGGCTCGGCGACTCGGCCGAGGGGCCGATGCTGCGCCTGGAGCCAGCCGCGCCCCCTGTTCAGCAGGCACCCGTCCAGCAGGCACCGGTTCAGCAGGCGCCTCCTGGCTATCAGCCGGGGTACCAGCCCCAGCCGCCCGGCGGCGGTTACCAGCCCCAGCCGCCGAGCGGGGGCTACCAGCCGCAGCAAGGTGGCGGCGGGTACGCGCCGAGCGGGGGCTACCAGCCCCAGGGCGGTGTTCCCCAAGGCGGTGGCTACACCCCCGCCGCGGGCGGGCGGGCGCAGGTTCCGCCCGGCGGCGGGGTCTCGCCGGGAATGTCGCAGCCCAGCGTCCTGTTCCGGCCGACCGGCCGGTACCAGGTCCAGGCCAAGGCGATCAAGATCGGCCGCCTGCCGACCAACGACGTCGTCGTCGACGACCTCGGCGTTTCCCGGGAGCACGCCGAGCTCCGGCCGCTGCCGGGTGGCCAGTACGAGCTAGTCGACCTCGGCAGCCACAACGGCACCTACGTCAACGGCCAGCGGATCACCAAGCAGATCCTGACCGGGACGGACCTGGTCTCGATCGGCCACTCGACGTTCGTCCTGGTCGGCGGCGAGCTCCGCGAGTTCATTGACGAGGGCGGCATCTCGTTCACCGCTGAGGGGCTGAAGGTCTTCCGCCCCGACGGCAAGAACGGCAAGAAGCTCACCCTCGACATCGACTTCCCGGTCCCCGAGAAGTGCCTGATGGCCGTCGTCGGCCCGTCCGGCGCGGGCAAGTCCACCCTGCTGGGGGCGCTCACCGGCTTCGACCCGGCGAGCGAGGGCATGGTCTTGTACGACAACCGTGACCTCTACACCCACTACGCCGAGCTCCGGCATCGCATCGGGCTGGTACCGCAGAAGGACATCGTCCACCTCCAGCTCACCGCCCGCGAGGCGCTCGACTACGCCGCGGAGCTGCGGTTCTCCTCGGACACGGGCAAGTCCGAGCGCGACAAGCGGGTCGTGGAGGTCATTGACGAGCTCGGCCTGACCGCGCACGCGGGAACCCGGGCCGACCGGCTGTCCGGTGGCCAGCTCAAGCGGGTCAGCGTGGCGATGGAGCTGCTGACCAAGCCCTCGCTGCTGTTCCTGGACGAGCCCACCTCGGGCCTCGACCCGGGCCTGGACCTGCAGGTCATGACGAAGATGAAGGAGCTGGCGCAAGACGGCCGGACGGTCATCGTCGTCACCCACTCGACTGAGAACCTGGACGCCTGCGACCGGCTGCTGGTGCTGGCCAAGGGGGGCAAGATCGCCTATTACGGGCCGCCCGCCGAGGGCCTGACCTACTTCGGCAAGGCCCGCTGGCCCGAGGTCTTCGTCGACCTCAACGACCTGCCCCAGTTCGACTGGCAGGGCCGGTACCGGGCATCGCCGTACTACAGCAAGTACATCGAGGCGATGAAGCCCAAGCAGGCGCCGAGCCAGACCCAGCACCAGGGCGGCCCGGTCGGCGCGGCCCAGAAGGCGCCCCGCAAGGGGTTCTTCAGCCAGACGGTCACGTTGTCGCGCCGCTACACGAAGGTGCTGGCGGCCGACAAGGGCTTCCTCTACGTCAGCGCGATCCTCCCGATCGTGCTCGGCGGCCTGGTCATCGCGCTGGGCGGCAGCGGGCTGCAGGCCGACCCGGGATCGCAGCAGGGGAACGCCGGGGCGATCACCCAGCTGCTGATCCTCGTCGTGTGCGCGACCCTGGCGGGCGCGGCGAACTCGGTCCGCGAGTTCGTCCGGGAACGGCCGATCTACGTGCGAGAGCGGGCGGCGGGGCAGTCGGCCCTGGCCTACCTGCTGTCGAAGGCGATCGTGCTGTCGGTGCTCACCGTGATCCAGTCGGTCCTGATCCTCGGGATCGGACTGGGCCGGTCGTACGGGAAGCTGCCGCCCAACGGCGCGGTCCTGCACGGCAGCGGGGGCGCGCTCCTGGAGATCCTCATCACGATGATCTTCTTGTCGGTTACGTCGATGTGCCTCGGCCTGGTGATCTCGGCCCTCGTGCCGACGAACGAGATCGCGATGCCCATCCTGGTCGGCATGACCATGGTCCAGGTCGTGCTCTCCGGCGGTGTCGGCCTCAGCGTGTGGAACGTCGTCGGCCTTGGCCAGTTCGCCTGGCTGTTCCCCTCCAGCTGGGGCATGAGCGCGCTCGCCTCGACCGTGGACCTCAACACGATCGGCCCACCTGGAGTGAAGGCCAACCCCTACTGGACCCACAACGCCGCGCACTGGGGGGAGAACCTCATCGCCCTGGTGGTGCTGGCGATCGTCTACCTCATCATCGCCAACTGGCGGCTCCTGGCCCTGACCCCGGGCAAGCGCAAGTAGCGAGCAGCCCCGCGACGCGGGGAAAAGACGAAAAGCCGCTCCTCCCGGCAACCTAGGGAGGGGCGGCTCTCGTCTATATAAGTTCTGGGCTCGCCGCCGCGTAGGATTCCCCCGTGACTGCTGATAGTGCCGTGCCCTCCGTCGCGCAAGGGCGCGCGATGCTCAGCCGCTTCCCGCTGATCGACGGGCACAACGACCTGCCCTGGGCGATCCGCGAGTCCTTCAGCGGCGACGACGGGCTGGAGGGCGCCCTGGACCGGGCGCAGCTCGACCAGCGGCTCGCCGAGACCCAAACCGACATCCCCCGGCTGGTCGAGGGCGGCATCGGCGGCCAGTGGTGGTCGGTCTACGTCCCCGGCACCCTCACCCGGGACGAGGCCGTGCGGACGACCCTGGAGCAGATCGACGTCGCCCACCGGATGATCGCCCGCTACCCGGACCGGTTCCAGCTGGCCCGCACCGCCGGCGACGTCGAGGCGGCCTTCGCCGCCGGGCGGATCGGCTCGCTGCTCGGCGCGGAGGGCGGCCACTCGATCGGCGGCTCGCTGGCGATGCTGCGGACCCTGCACGCGCTCGGCGTCCGCTACATGACGCTGACCCACAACCAGAACGTTGGCTGGGCCGACTCGGCGACCGACACCCCCGATGCGGGCGGCCTGTCCTCGTTCGGGCGCGACGTGGTCCGCGAGATGCAGCGACTGGGCATGCTGGTGGACCTTTCCCACGTTGCCGTCACCACCATGCACGACGCCCTCGACATCGCCGCCGCGCCGGTGATCTTCTCGCACTCCAGCGCCCGGGCGGTCACCGACAGCCCCCGCAACGTGCCCGACGAGGTGCTGCGCAGGCTCGCCGGCAATGGCGGGGTCTGCATGGTCGCGTTCGTGCCCGCCTTCGTCTACCAGGAGTGCGCCGACTGGCTGGCGGGGCTGAAGGCCGAAGCCCGGCGGCGCGGCGGCGACCCCCGCGACATCGATGCCGTGGTCTCGATCGCGGACGAGTACGAGGCTGCCCACCCGGCCCCCAGGGCGTCCCTGGCCCACGTGGCCGATCACGTCGAGCACGTCGCCGCGGTGGCCGGCATCGAGCACGTCGGCCTCGGCGGCGACTTCGACGGCACTCCCGACCTGCCCGTCGGCCTGGAGGACGTGTCCCGCTACCCGGCCCTGTTCGAGGAGCTGATCCGGCGAGGCTGGACCCAAGATGACTGCCAGGCCCTGGCGGGCGGCAACATCCTGCGGGTCATGCGCGGCGCGGAGGCGTTCGCGGCCGCTGGCCAGTAAGGCCTCGGCTCGCCCAGTAGGATGGCCGGCGCGGCCCTGTGGCCGCCACGCGCTAGTCGCGCGCCTGCAACCAGGAGGCACCAGCCAGTGAGCGTCTTCCGCTACGAGTCCTTCTCCGCCGACGGGCGCGAGGGCCTGCTGACCTGCCGCTACTCGCTCGACGGGCGAGAGTTCAGCGAGCGTGTCACCCTTGAGCCGGGCGAGCGCTGGGACACCCCGCGGGCCCAGGCGGCGGCCCGGCTCGTCTTCCTGCTCGCGGGCGTCTCCTACTACAAGACGGCGGCGCCGCCGGTCATCGACCTCGGCCCGACGGCGCTCACCGACGCCGAGCGCGCCTTCCTGCGCGAGTTCTACCTCCAGGGCCTCGGCGAGTTCGCCTACCGCAACGCCCTGGACCTCACGCCGCTGCGCATCGAGGCTCACCGGGCCGACGCCCGGACTCCTGGCCCGCGGGAGCCGACGACAC
>DATBEM010000231.1:0-21629 GCA_036276115.1 Trebonia sp. | reverse complement strand
CCGCCGTCACGAGCCGCACCGCCGTCATCAGCCGCACTGCCATCCCCGGATGCACCGCCATCCCCGGATGCACCGCCATCCCCGGATGCACCGCCATCCCCGGATGCACTGCCATCCCCGGATGCACCGCCATGTCCAGGGCCGCCGTCGCCCTCCGAGGTCCCGTAACCGGTGGTCACGGCGCCGTAGCCAGTGGCCGGGGCGTCGCGGCCGGGCCTGGTGTCGCGGCCGGCCCGGAGGTCGCCATCGGCGGTCAGGCCGCCCTCGGCCCACGCGTCATCGCGGCCGGGGGCACCCATGTCGTCCAGGGCGTCCTGGTCGATGGTGACGATGGCAGTGGCGTCGCGGGCGGCGGTGGCCAGGCGGGAGCGCAGGCCCTCGATGACCGCGTCGGCCGCCGCTACCTTCTGGCCGGCCTTCTCGGCCTTGTCCCCGGCCCGGCGGGCGCCGGCTTCGGCCTGCTTCTCCTCGTCCGGGCTGGCCCAGTCGGGCGGCATCTCGCTCGGGTCCGGGTGATCCAGGGACCCGCAGACCGGGCAGGGGAACCCGTCGAACAGGTTCTTCGCCAGCTCGCCGCTCATGCCCTCGATGCGGGCGTTGCGGATCCGGTCGGCCTCGCGGTTGAGCGCCAGCGCCTCGCCCGCCGCGACGCGATGGGCTTCCGCCACCCGGTCGCGCTCGGCGCCCTTCTTCACCAGGGCGCCCAGGTCGGAGGTGATCTGCCGGCCAGCGGTGGCCCGCGCCTGCGCGGGCGGCAGGTCGGCCGCCGCCTGGCTCGCCTCCTCGCGCCCGGCCAGCAGCGCGGGCCGGTCGGCCCGCAGGCCGGCCGCGCTCGCCCGCAGCCGGACCGCCTCGCCCTCCAGGTCAGCCGCGCGGGCCCGGCTCGCGGCGGCCGCCGACTCCTCGTGTCCCGCCTGGCGGGCGACCGAGCGCAGCGCCTCCAGCCGCGCGAGCCGGGCGTCCCGCTCCCGGGCGGCTGCCTGCAGTTCCCGGGCGGTCGCGTCGGGCGGCGCGACCTCGGCCGGGACCAGGCGCCGGGCCCGGTCTGCCTCCTGGCCTGCCCTGCTTGCCTCGTCCTCGGCCCGCTGGGCGGCGTCGAGGACCGGGGCGACCTCAGCCGCCCGGTTCGCGGCATCGAGCTCGGCCCGCAGCGCGGCGATCTCGGGTGCCCGGGCCTGCAGCCCGGCCTCCCGCTGGAGCGCGTCCGCTCGCCGCCGCTGCCGGCCCGCCAGTTGCTCGGCCCCGCTCAGCCCCCGGAGGGCAACGTCCAGCTCCCGTCCGCGCGCCGCCGTCAGCTCGGCGGCTCGCTCCTGCTCAGCCAGTGCCGCCCGGTACAGTCCGGCGGCCCACTCGGCCTGCCACGCGAAACCGTCCGCAGCCGCAGCCGCAGCCTCAGCCCCGCCAGCGCCCGCCCCCTCGGCAGTACCCTCGGCCGGGCCGACGCCCGCCGCACTGGTCGCGGTGAGCGGGCCGGCAGCGGGCGCGCCCGTCGCGCCCCCGGTGGTCCCGGCATCCGGAGCAGCCTTGGCGCCGGGCGCGGCCCGGGCAGCATCCGCAACCTCGGCGCCTGACCCGAGCCCGGCCGCCTCGGGGGCATCGGGGACCGGGACGGAGGCTTCCTGGGCGAGGCGGGCCATGAGCTGGTGCACCCCGGCCGTCGCCACGTCGACGTCGCGGGCGGTCGCCGCGCGGCGGTCGGCTAGCCACTTCTCGACCGCGTGGAAGCGGTCGGTCCCGAATAGCCGTTCCAGCAGCTCGGCCCGCTTCTTGGCGTCGGAGTGCAGGAACTGGGCGAACTGGCCCTGGGGCAGGAGCACCACCTGGAAGAACTGTTCCGCGCTCATCCCCATCAGGTCCAGGATCTCGGCGTCGGCCTCACCGATCCGGGTGGACTTGCTGACCCATTCCCCGGGCCCGCCCGCCCGCGCGGGCTGAGTGCCGTCCCATGCTCCGGTGGCGGTACTGGCGGCCTCGTCCAGGCGGACGGCGGCCGGAGTCTTCGTGAAGCCGTCGCCCGAGCGCTTGGGGCGCTCCCACTCCGGCGAGCGGGTGATCCGCAGCCGCCGCCCGCCGATGGTTGCCTCCAGCTCGACCTCCGTCCGCACGTCGGCGGCAGCGTGGTCCGAGCGCAGGCGCTTGGCCTTGGCCCGCTCCCCCGGCACCCGGCCGTAGAGCGCGAACGCGATCGCGTCGAGCAGGGTGGTCTTCCCCGCGCCGGTCTCCCCGTGCAGCAGGAACAGCCCGTCCAGCTCATCGAAGCGGACTTCCTCAGTCCCCGCGAACGCCCCGAACGCGGTCACCCTCAGCCGGTGCGGTCGCATCATGCCTCCTGTTCGCCGGTGCGGACCGCCGTGAACGCCGCCGCCAGCAGGTCCCGCTCCCCTGCCGTCGGCCCGGTGTTGCGAACGTGCTCGATGAACTCGGCCGCCACCGCCAGGTCATCCTTGCCCCGCACCCGCTCCCCGTAGGACTGCTCGGCCCGGACGACGCCCTCGGGCTTGAAGTCCAGCGTCAGCACGTGGGGGAACCGGCGCAGGAGCCGGTCCATGGCCGCGTCCGGCCGGGCCGGGTCGGTCAGCGTCACCGCCAGGAAGTCCCCCGCCACGCCGTCGAGCTCCCGGGAGGACAGCAGGTCGGGCAGCCTGCCCCGCACCTCGCTCAGCCGCCGGTAGACCGGCGCGTCCACCCGCTCGGCCGCCATCTTGCCGCCGTCGCCCAGCTCGACCAGCCAGCTCCCCTTGCGCTGGTGAGCCTCGGAGAAGGAGTACGGCAACGGCGAGCCGCTGTAGCGGACGTGCTCGGCGACCACCTGCTGCCCGTGCAGGTGGCCCAGCGCCACGTAGCTGAACCCGTCGAACAGCGACGACGGCACGTCCCCGATCCCGCCGACCCGGATGTCGCGCTCGGACTTGCTGACCTCGCTCGGCCCGGCCCCGGTCACCCAGGCGTGGGCCAGCACCACCCGCCGGGCCTGGCCGGCCGACGCCGCGCGGATCCGCCGGAGCGACTCGCCCAGCACCGCCCGGTGGCTGCGCGGCAGCGGCCGCCGCTCCTGGGCGTCGCTGTCCGGGCTGGCCTCGCTGTCCGGGCTGGCGCTGCCGCCGGGGCCAGCGCCGCTGCTGGCGTCCCCGGCGCTGCCCCCGGCGGGCTCGGGCCCCTCGGGCAGGCCGAGGGCGGGCTCCAGGTAGGGGATGCCGTACACGGCGACCTGGCCATGGTCGTCGTCGAGCAGCACGGGCGAGGCGAGCGCGCTCGCGCGGGTGCGCAGGTGCACCCCGGCCGCGTCGATCAGCGCGCTGCTGAAGCCGAGCCGCCGCGCGGAGTCGTGGTTGCCGCTGATGAGGATCACCCGCGCTCCCGTGGCGCGCAGCCGGACCAGGGCGTCCTCGAAGAGCTCGACCGCGTCCACCGGCGGGATCGCCCGGTCGTACACGTCGCCCGAGACCAGCACCGCGTCGACCTTCTCCGCGCGAGCCGTCTCGACCAGGTGATCAAGGAACGCCGCCTGCGCCGCGCGCAGGTCCGCCCGGTGCAGCGAGCGCCCTAGGTGCCAGTCGGAGGTGTGGAGGAACCGCATGGCAAAGGACGATAGCGCCGGCCACTGACATTCGAGCGCGTTCCGCTGCGGCCGCGCCTGAGGAGCCGGCCTCCAGCGGCACCGGGTGACCGCCGCGCCCGGCAGGCGCGCGGAGGAAGAGCGCCGCTGGAGGCCCTAGCCGGACTCAGCCCGAGATGACCTGGATGACGAGCTCGAACGGGCCGTTCGACGGGTCCTGCAGGCCCACGTACTTAGGGTTCAGGCTGCGGTCCTCGATCCGGTTGCGGAACAGGAAGTTACCCGAGCCCGGGTCCTGGATGGTGTAGTAGCCGCTCGTGAGCTCGCTGGGGTCGCTGACCGGGGTGGCGTCGTCACCGTCGTCGTCGGAGAACTGGACGAGGTTCCAGGAGGTGACCGGGAGGCCCGAGCCCGCCGGGGCGATGATCGCCGGCGACGGCCGGTCCATGCCGCCGCTTGCATCGGTGCTGGCGTCGCTGAGGACCAGCCCGCTGGCCTGGTCGGTGAGGATGAGCGAGCCGTCCGGGCCGGCAGAGACGACCCAGGTGGCCGCGCCGGGGTAGCTGGGCAGCAGGCCCGCGTAGACCTGCTGGTTGACGATGCCCAGGTTCGCGCCGTTGACCTGGACCTGGACGAGGGTGCCGTCTGACATCGTGCCTCCGTAAATGGGGGAACTTTCAGCCGTGCAGGACTCTGACGTCCCGATCCTTGGCCCGCCGCCACGGCAGCGTCAATACCTAAGGTGACCAACTAGACACGTTAGGTATTATGCCGGATACGCGGACATTGACCCTCTCGAATGTCAGCCCCCCGGGTTACGGTGTTCTCGTGACGCCGGCCCGCCCGGGTGAGGACGCGCGACCGGGGTCGTTAGCGCTGGAAATGAATTCACGGGGCCGGATGTTACAGGTCTCGGCGCGTTGTTACCCGGGTCGTAACGCGCGTGCACGGGCGGCGGCTCTGGCACCACGACGCTGAGCCTTTACGACACTGAGCCCTACGACACTGACCCCTACGACACTGACCCCTACGACACTGACCCCTACGACACTGAGCCCTACGACACTGAGCCCTACGACACTGAGCCCTACGACACTGGCGGTGAGCGAGATCAGCATGCGCACCAACGACGGCGTGCCTGCGGGCGGCGTGCCTGCGAGCGATGCCCCGGCGGGGAGTGCCCGGGCCGGCAGCGCCCCGGCGAACGGCGCTCCGGCGGTCAGCGCTCCTGCCGATGGTGCCCGGACGACCGGCAGCGCTCCCGGCGCCGCGACAGCCGGCGAGAGCGAGCAGCGCTGGGTGCGGCGGGTAGCGGGCTACTGCTGGCGGCACCCGAGGTCGGTCTTCCTCGCATTCGGCGGCACGCTGATCGCGACGGCGGCCCTGCTGGCCATCCCGCTGCTGCAGCGCTCGGTCATCGACAACGTCATCGTCTCGCGCACCGCCTCGATCTGGCCGCTGGCCATCGGGCTGCTGATCACGGCGGCGGTGAGCTTCGCCGGGGTCGCCGCCCGCCGCTACTGGGGCGGCATGATCGCCCTCGACGTGCAGCACGAGATGCGCACCGGGCTGTTCGACTCCCTGTCGCGGCTGGACGGGGCGCGACAGGACGAGATCCACACCGGCCAGCTCGTGGGCCGCTCGATCTCCGACCTGAACATGGTCCAGGGCATCTTGTCGATGATGCCGCTGTCGATCGGCAGCATCTTCTTGTTCCTGTTCTCCCTGGTCATCATGCTGACCTTGTCGCCCATGCTGACGCTGGTCGCGGCCCTGGTGATGCCTGCCCTGTGGATCATCGCCCGGTCCTCGCGCAAGCGGCTGTTCCCGGCCAGCTGGCACGCGCAGCAGCAAGTCGGCGAGGTCGCCGGGATCGTCGAGGAGGCGATCGGCGGGGTCCGCGTCATCAAGGGATTCGGCCAGGAAGAGCGGGAGATGCAGCGGCTGGAGGTCGCGAGCGAGGAGCTGTACGCCTCCCGGCTGCGCACGGTCCGCCTGACCGCCCATTACAACCCGCTGCTGACCGCGATGCCGCTGATCGGCATGCTCGGGGTGCTCGCGCTCGGCGGCTGGCTGGCGATCCAGGGCAACATCACCCTGGGCACGTTCCTCGCGTTCTCCAGCTACCTTGCCCAGATGAACGGGCCCGTGCGGATCCTGACCGGCTTCATCACCATCGGCCAGGAGGCGCGGGCGAGCGTCATCCGGGTCTTCGAGGTCATCGACTCCAAGCCGGTCATCACCGACAAGCCGGACGCCATCGAGCTGCCGGCCGACGCGAACGGCATCGAGTTCGATGACGTGAAGTTCGGCTACGTGCCGTCGCAGCCGGTCCTGCGGGGCCTGTCGCTACGGGTCGAGCCGGGCGAGACGCTCGCGGTCATCGGCGCGTCCGGGTCGGGCAAGTCGACGCTGTCGCTGCTGCTCCCCCGGTTCTACGACGTGCGCGGCGGAGCGGTGCGGATCGGCGGCCACGACGTGCGCGACGTGACCCAGCAGTCGCTGCGCCAGGCCATGGGCATGGTCATGGAGGAAAGCTTCCTGTTCTCCGACACCGTCGCGTCGAACATCGCCTACGGGCAGCCGGGCGCGACGCACGAGGAGGTCGTCGCGGCGGCGAAGGCGGCCGAGGCCGACGAGTTCATTCGCGCCCTGCCCCAGGGCTACGACACGGTCGTGGGCGAGCAGGGCCTGACCCTGTCCGGCGGGCAGCGGCAGCGGGTCGCCCTGGCCCGGGCGCTGATCACCAACCCGCGGCAGCTGCTGCTCGACGACGCCACGTCGGCGGTTGACCCCCGCATCGAGGCGGAGATCCACGCCACGCTGCGCCGGGTCATGCAGGGCCGCACGACGCTGCTGATCGCGCACCGCAAGTCCACGCTGAACCTCGCGGACCGGATCGCGGTCCTCGACGCCACCGGCCGGCTGGCCGACGCCGGCACCCACGAGGAGCTGGAGCAGCGCTGCGAGCTCTACACGCTGCTGATCTCCGGCCCGGGCGGCGACGCCGAGGGCATTGACGCCGGGCCGGTCGCGACCGGCCCGGTCCCGGCCGGCGCCGTCGCGAACGACGCGGTCCCGAACGACGCGGTCCCGAACGACGCGGTCCCCCGCGCCACGGCCGGCAATGACGCCGTCCCGGCGGGCAGGGTCACGGCGGCCATGGCGCGGACCGCCGCCGCCAACGGGATGGCGGCGGGGGCTACCGCGCGGGGCGGGTCGCGCGGCCTCGGGGGCCGGGGCGGCCGGGGCGGCAACGCGGTGGACGGGATGATCGGCTCGGTGCCGCCGTCGCCGGAACTGCTGGCGATGGTGGACGCGCTGCCCCCGGCGGATGACCGGCCCAAGGTCGACATCGCCGAGGCCCGGGCAGGGGACTCGAACTTCACGCTCGGGAAGCTGCTGCGCCCCCTGACCGTGGCGCTGGTCGCCGCGCTGATCCTGGACGGCCTCGACACCGCCGCCAACCTGGCGCTGCCAGCCCTGGTGCGCGGCGGGATCGACTCCGGGGTCGAGACCAAGGCCATCAGCACCGTGCTGCTCATCGCGCTGGCCGGGCTGGGCATCGTCTTCGCGGACTGGCTGGTCAACCGGGCCGAGGCGCTGATCGTGGGGCGCAACGGGGAGCGGCTGCTGTTCACGTTGCGGGTGAAGATCTTCGCTCAGCTCCAGCGGCTGGGGCTGGACTACTACGAGCGGGAACTGTCGGGCCGGATCATGACCCGCATGACCTCCGACGTGGACGCGCTCTCGACGTTCCTGCAGACCGGCCTGGTCACGATGGTGAGCTCGCTGCTGACGTTCATCGGGGTGCTCATCGCGATGGTGGTCATCAACGTGCACCTGGGGCTGATCGTGCTGGCGATCGTGCCCATCTTGGTGGTGGTGACGATCGTGTTCCGGACCAAGTCGTCGCGGGCCTACAACGAGGCCCGCGAGCGGGTATCAGTGGTCAACGCGGACCTGGCCGAGAACGTGGCCGGCCTGCGGGTGACGCAGGCATTCCGGCGCGAGGACGAGAACCGCTCCCGGTTCGCCGGCCGGTCGTTCGGCTACCGGCAGTCGCGGCTGCGGGCGCAGAAGTACATCGCGCTGTACTTCCCGTTCGTGCAGACGCTATCGACCGTCGCGGGCACGATCGTGCTCGTCGCGGCGGTCGGGCAGGTCCGCTCGGGCGCGCTCACGGCCGGCGCGCTCATCGCCTACTTGCTGTACATCGACATGGTGTTCGCGCCGGTCCAGCAGCTGTCGCAGGTATTCGACGGCTACCAGCAGGCGGCGGTCTCGCTGTCGCGGATCAAGGAACTGCTGCTGCTCAAGACCACGGTGCCCCAGACCGGCTCCCCGACGCCGCTGCCGTCGCGCGGGCTGGCGGGCCAGATCGAGCTGAGGGACGTGCGGTTCTCCTACGGCGCCGGCCCGGTCGCGGACGCCACCGCGGAGACAGCCGCAGCCACGGGCAGCACGGCGGCTTCGGGCAACGGCTCAGCCGCAGGCAAGCTCGCAGCCGCGGTCCCCGCCAAGGCCGCCGGCGCGGGCAAGGCCGGCCCGGGCAAGGCGATGGCCCCGCGCGACGCAGCGGGCCGGGATGGCGCAGCGGACCGGGCCAGCGTGGCGGACCCGGACGGGGCAGCCCGGGGCAACGCGGCGGGCGCCGCGCCGGAGGTGCTGTCCCACGTGTCGTTCACGGTCGCCCCGGGCGAGACGGTTGCCCTCGTCGGGCAGACCGGGGCGGGCAAGTCCACGATCGTGAAGCTGATCGCCCGGTTCTACGACGTGACCGGCGGGGCCGTCCTGGTCGACGGGGTGGACGTGCGCTCCTACGACCTGACCGCCTACCGGCACCGGCTGGGGGTCGTGCCGCAGGAGTCGTACCTGTTCAGCGGGACCGTCGCGTCGAACATCGCCTACACCCGCCCGGATGCGAGCGACGCCGAGGTCGAGGCGGCGGCGCGGGCGGTCGGCGCGCACGAGATGATCGTGAAGCTGCCCGGCGGCTATGACCACGAGGTTGGCGAGCGGGGCCGGAACTTGTCGGCCGGCCAGCGCCAGCTCATCGCCCTGGCCCGGGCCGAGCTGGCCGACCCGGACATCCTGCTGCTGGATGAGGCGACGGCGGCCCTCGACCTCGCGTCGGAGGCGGCCGTCACCCGGGCGACCCGGCAGCTGGCGGCGTCGCGAACCACGATCGTGGTGGCGCACCGGCTGACGACGGCGGCCCGCGCCGACCGGATCGTGGTCATGTCCCACGGCCAGATCGCTGAGATCGGCCCGCACGAGGAACTGCTCCAGCGCGACGGCGTCTACGCGGGCCTGTGGGCCGCCTTCGTCGGCGACGCTGAGGTCGCGGCCTAGCGGGATCGCCTCTGGCGGGTCGCGGCCTGGGGCGCGGCTAAGCGAGTCGCGGTCTTAGGGAGCTGCGGCTCGCGGAGACGCAGCCTAGGGGTGGCCTAGCGGCAGCGCCAAGGGCACGGCACAAGACATCCAAGGGCACGGCACAAGACATAAGGGGAATCACCCACGCGAGGACCGGCTCACAGATCTGCCAAAGGGGCTGCCTGGGGCACGGCCCAGAAAGCCACGACCCGGCGCCTAGTCCGCGAAGTCGGAGGTGTCCAGCGCGAACGAGAACGGCGCGGGCAGGTCTAGCTTGTCCCCGAAGGGTGCCTTGATCGTGCGGGAGTAGTCGGCGCCGCGTGGCCCGTGGAACACGGTGACCGTATCTAGCTTCCGGTCAACCAGCAGGTACAGCGGTATCCCGGCGGCGGCGTAAGCGAGGCGCTTGGCCACCCGGTCAAGTTCAGGGCGCGATGAGGTGACCTCGACGACCATGGCGACGCCTTGCGCCGGCATCCACGATGGCGCGCCTCGGAACAACCGCGACTCGGTGAGGGCGAAGGTCGCGTCCGGTATGACGTGCCCTTCGTCTGCTCCCTCCCGTGAGGGCACGATGAGGCCCTTGTTCGCGGCGAGGGAGATCTCCGCGTGGCTGTTGCGATGGACCTGCCGCCGCCGACTTCGAGGACACGAGCGGGTCAACGGCTGCCCGGGCGCCTGCCGGGCGTCAGCTCCCGACGATCGGGGTGGCCGGGTAGAAGGAATCGCAGGACGCGATGCCCTTCTCGCCGCCGGCCTCCACGGCGTCGCCGCGCTCGGTGAAGTCCCCGTGGGTCCGGTTCGGGTCGTTCTCCGAGCTGGAGATCAGCTCCAGGTACTTCTGCAGCACCGGCTCGTCGGACTGCTGGAGCAGGTGCTGGTTGTTGGCGAAGCCGAGCCACGCGCCGGACACGCAGTCGGCCTGGTTCTCGTGCACCAGCGTCTCGGCGTCGCTTTGCGGCGAGGGGACCCCGATCTGGGTCTGCACGCCGTGCCCGAACTCGTGGGCGATCCCGGTCGCGGGGGCCACGTCGCCCGCCTGGCTGTACAGCGCCCAGGCGAGCTGCTGGCCGATGTAGACGTTGTGGTCGGCCGGGCAGTACTCATACGACTGGTCGTCGGCGCTGGTGTTGCCGTTGGAGTCCTCGCAGGCCTCGTTGGTCGTGGCGCCGTCGGAGATGAAGTAGACGTTGGACGGCAGCGGCAGGCTGGGCCAGGTCTGCTTGAAGAACTCGTCCACGTACGGCAGCACGTACTCGAAGTAGGTCACCATGTCGCTCTCGGTGAAGCACCCGCGCAGCGACTGGTTCGGGCAGGTGAAGCCGGACGGCGGCTTCACCGACTGGCCTCCCTGCTGCAGGTCGACCACCCCGGTGGGCACCGACGCCACCGCTGGGGCCGATCCCGGGACTCCCGATCCGGCTGGGGCGGCCGACGACGACGTGGTGCTCAGCGACAGCCCGCAGCCGGCCAGGGCCGGCCCGGCGATGAGCAGCGCGATCACGGTCAGGCAGGCGCCCCGCAACGCCTTCGCATTCATGTGCCCCACTATGGCCCCTCTCCCCTATCCAGGACAAAACACGATTCGGGCGCGATCCCTGTTCCGGACCCCCAGTTTGGGGTCATCGCCACTTGCCTTCGCGTTACGCCGGGAAAGGGCCGGTTTATGACGACACCGCGTCCTGAGGCCACATCGCGCCCTAAGGCCCCACTACGCTCGAACTTCACGCCGGGCAGCACGCCCTGGGCCATGCGCCGGGCGCAGTGGACGGCGCTCGGCCTGTCCTCCCGCGACATGGAGAAGCCGAAGATCGCGATCGTCAACTCCTCATCGCAGCTGGCCTCGTGCTCCAGCGACATCGAGGTCGCCGTCGAGGGGGCGCTGCTGGACGGCATGATGTGCCTGGCGTCGCGCGACAAGACCACCCCGGGCCAGCTCATGGCGGCCGGGCGGCTGGACATCCCGGCGATCATCGTGGCGTGCGGCTACCAGCCGTCGGGGACCTTCCGTGTCGAGCCGGTCTGGCGCGGAGCATCTCCCGTGACTGGCTGGGCAGCACCTCGCCGCCGCCGTGGATAGGCGGTCTCTGGCCGATCATGATCGCATCGCCAGTCGTCCGCCCGGACAGGTCCAGGTCCCATGCGGCGCGGGCCGGGGCGGCGAGCCAAGAGGGAACGAGGGCGGCGGCATGCATGCCCTGTAGCTCGGCATATCGGGCGGAACCGGTCCGGATTCCGCCATCGCGGCCGGGGCTGACGACGATGTGCCAGCTACAGCGCTCACGGTAACAACTGCGCCGAGATGGGCAGCTTGGCCTACGCGGTCCTCATCCGCGACACTAAGGACCAGGGCCACGGCCCGGTCCTGAGGGTGTCCCCGGCGCAGTGGCGGCGGTTCACGAAGTCGGTCGGGGGCTAGCCAGCCCCGGGCCAGGAGCACGCGCCGGCCGGGACCGAGCGGTCCCCGGCCGGGGCGTTGCTGTCCCACGGCCTGGAACCGAACCTCTAAGTATTCCCTCAGTTCGGCCCCATGCCTTGCCAACTCGCCCGTCCCATGTTTTCGTACGAGTTAATTTAAGTCTTGTACGAACTCTGGCAACCATCGCAACGATGCGTCGAGTTCACCGCCAGAAAGGGTGGGCCATGGCATTGACCAGGCTTAACTCAGCACGCCAGCGAACGCGGATCGCGGCCTGCGCCGCGGTGGCCGCGGCCACCGCGGTCCTGTGGCTCGCGCCGCTCGGGGGCCGTAGCGCCTCGGCCGCGACCGAGACACAGCTCAGCGAGACGGGCTGGACCGCCAGCGCCAACACCAGCTCCGCCGGCGACCCGGCCGCCAACGCCATCGACAACAACACCGGTACCCGCTACAGCTCCGACGCCGTCCAGGCGGCCGGGCAGTACTTCCAGGTCAACCTGGGCTCATCGCAGACGTTCAACCAGATCGAGATGAACTCGGCCGGCTGGGGCGGCGACTACGCCGTGGGCTACAACGTCGAGGTCTCGACCAACGGCACCACCTTCACCAGCGTCGCCACCGGCTCGGGCACCTCCTCGCCCGAGACCGTCACCTTCACGGCGCAGACCGCCCAGTACATCCGGGTCGTCCTCACCGCCGCCAGCACGGGCAGCTGGTGGTCCATCGCCGAGTTCACCGCCTACAGCGGGACCGCGACGCCGGAAACCCAGCTCAGCGAGACCGGCTGGAGCGCCAGCTCGAACACGACCAGCGGCGATGTCCCCGCCAACGCGATCGACGGGAACCTCGGCACCCGCTTCAGCACCGGCGCCGTCCAGGCCGCGGGCCAGTACTTCCAGGTCAACCTGGGATCGTCCCAGGCGTTCAACCAGGTCGAGCTGAACTCCGGCGGCTCGTCGGGCGACTACGCCGTCGGCTACAACGTCGAGGTCTCGACCAACGGCACCACGTTCACCAGCGTCGCCACCGGGACCGGCACGTCCTCGCCCGAGACCGTCACCTTCACGGCCCAGACTGACCAGTACATCCGGGTCGTCCTCACCGCCCCCAGCACCGGCAGCTGGTGGTCCATCGCCGAGTTCACCGCCTACACCGCCTCCGGCGGCGGCACGACGCCCCCGGCCGCCCCGGCTGCCCCCACGGGCCTGGCCGTCACCGCGACCACGTCCTCGTCGGTCTCGCTGTCGTGGACCGCGCCGACGGGCACCGTCACCGGCTACGACGTGTACGAGAACGGCACCCAGGTCGCGACCGTCACCGGCACCAGCGACACCGTGACCGGCCTGGCCGCGTCCACCACTTACAGCTTCGCGGTCGCGGCGGTCAACGCCGGCGGCACCTCGGCCAAGTCGGGCACGGTCAGCGCGACCACGGCCGCCTCGGGGACGACGCCGCCGCCGACCGGCGGCAGCCTCGGCTCCAACGTGATCGTCTTCACCCCGAGCATGTCGCAGGCCTCGATCCAGAGCCAGCTGAACACGATCGCCAACGCGCAGGTGGGCAACCAGTTCGGCACCGCCCGCTACGCCCTGCTGTTCGCGCCGGGCACCTACGGCTCGGCCGCCAGCCCGCTGACCTTCCAGGTCGGCTTCTACACCGCCGTCGCGGGCCTGGGGCAGAACCCGAGCCAGACCGTCATCAACGGCACGCTCGACGTCTACAACCAGTGCGACGGCACCACCTGCAACGCGACCGACAACTTCTGGCGGTCGGTGTCCAACCTCACGATCAATGTCACCGGCCAGACCGGCTGCGAGGCCGGGGATGACTTCTGGGCCGTCTCCCAGGCCGCCCCGATGCGCCGGGTCCAGGTCAACGGGAACCTGTCGCTGATGGACTACTGCAACGGCGGCCCCGACTTCGCCAGCGGCGGCATCATCGCCGACTCGATCTTCACCGGCGGGACCGTCACCAACGGGTCGCAGCAGCAGTTCTTCACCCAGAACAGCAACCTCGACGGCTGGAGCAACTCCGTCTGGAACCAGGTCTTCTGCGGTGACCCGGGCGCCCCGGCGCAGAGCTTCGCCGCCAACTCCGGCGACAGCGGCGGCCCCAGCTCCTACACGACGCTGGGCACCTGCCCGGTGACCGAGCAGGAGCCCTACCTGTACACGAACTCCGCCGGCGCCTACAACGTCTTCGTGCCCTCGCTGGCGACCAACTCGTCCGGGGCGACGTGGACGGCCAGCACCAACACGCCCGGCACCTCGCTGGCGCTGTCCACCTTCTACGTGGTCAACTCCGCCAGCACCATCGCCCAGATCAACGCGGCGCTGGCGGCGGGCGACAACCTGCTGTTCACCCCGGGCGTCTACAGCTACGCCTCGACGATCAACGTGACCAAGGCGGACACGAAGATCATCGGGCTCGGCTTCGCCACCATCATCCCGACCGCCGGCAACGTCACCATGAACGTCGCCGACGTCAGCGGGGTCAACATCTCCGGCCTGATCTTCGACGCCGGCCCCGCCAGCTCGCCGTCGCTGCTCACCATCGGCACCTCGGGCTCGGCCGTCAGCCACGCCAGTGACCCGGTCACCGTCGATGACGTCTTCTTCCGGGTCGGCGGGGCCGAGACGGGCACCGCCGCGACCAGCTTCATCGACAACAGCAACAACTCCATCATCGACGACGTGTGGGCGTGGCGGGCCGACCACGGCGCGGGCGCCGGCTCCTGGACCTCCGACCAGGGCAACACCGGCCTCATCGTCAACGGCAGCAACGTCACCGCCTACGGCCTGGCCGTGGAGCACTACCAGCAGGACGAGGTGATCTGGAACGGCCAGGGCGGCGAGGTGATCTTCTTCCAGAACGAGAACCCCTACGAGGTGCCGAATCAGGCATCCTGGATGGCGAGCGCCACCCAGGACGGCTACCCGGCCTTCTTCGTCCCGGGCAGCGTGACCTCGTTCCAGGGCTACGGGATGGGCAGCTACAGCTACTTCAACCAGGGGGCGGCCATCGAGAACTCGATGGCGTTCCAGGCCCCCAACACCGCCGGGGTCAAGTTCCACGACCTGCTGACCGTGTTCCTCAACGGGTCCGGCGGCATCCAGTCGGTGATCAACGGCACGGGCGCGCCCGTGAGCCCCAGCTTCGGCGGCCCGAGCGACGTGGTGAGCTACCCGTGAGGTAGCCCGCCACCTGGTTCAGCTAACGGCGCGGCCGCGCACCCTCCCCGGGCGCGCGGCCGCGCTGGCTTTCCGGCCGCGCTAGACCGACACCCAGAAGCCGTCCCCGTCCAGGACGCGGTTGGCGGCGAAGAACGAGGCGATGCTGGAGTTCTTCGCGGTCTCCTGGCTGGCGGGCACCCAGGCGGTGCGGCGGTCGGCCTTGCCCACCGCCGTGCCGCCCTCATGGGAGGCCCGCAGCGGGAACTCGTCGCAGGTGACCCCGCTGCGAGGCGGCTTGCCGGCCACCGCCGGGGCGCATACCGCGTCGTAGTTCGCGCTGGCGGCGGCCGCGCTGGTCACCCGGTGCAGCGGGTGGCCGCCGCCGGGCTTGCCGTAGTGCCCGGGCCCGCCCTCGGCCGCGATCGCGTTGCGGGCCACGTCGGGCAGGGCCGCCAGCGTCGTCAGGTACGGCGTGTAGGACGGGAACACGCACCCGCCCGCCAGGCCGGCCAGGGCGTCGTCGCAGCGGAACCCGACTGGCATCTGGTACGTGTAGCCGCCGGAGGCGTCGCCCGGCTTGGTGAACGACAGGGCATAGGAGACCCGGGCCGCCTGGCTCTGGCCGGCGGCGACCGGGTCCTGGTAGTCGATGGTCCCCGCCAGCCCGTTCGCGATGACCTGGCCCTGCGGGAAGTGGCTCGTCACGGCGCACGGCGCCGCGCACGCGGGCTGCAGGCCGAGCTGCACCCCGCTGGCGTTGCCGGCCACCTGGACGTCGCTGACCGACACGGCCTCGCTGAACGACAGGCTCCTGGCGCTGAGCGCCAGGACGTGGGTGACGTCGAAGGTGACGGTGCCGGCCGAGGCGCCCGAGCGCAGCACGGTCACCGTGACCCCGACGCGCCAGCAGACCTGGAACCGGTTGTACACGTTCAGGCCGGGCGCGCAGGTGGCCGCCGGGGCCGCGCTGGTTATCGCGCCGGCCGCGATGGCCGGGCCGCCGGTAGCCGCCGCCGCGACGGCACGCCCGGTGCCCGCCTGGCCGCCGCCGGCGATCGCCGCCTGGGCCCCCGTCGTCATGGTCATGCCGCCCGCGGCCAGCGCCATGGTGGCGAGCGCGCCGACGGCCGTCTTGCGGGCACGCCCGCTGATGTTTACCCCCCGCATACCGCGCAGTGTGGCATGGCTGGTGGCCGGATACAACGAGAGCCACGGCCGGCGTGTCCGCTCCGGCAAGGGGCGTTATCCAGGGCGAATGCCCCCTTGCCGGACCCCCGGCCCGGGAGAGGCCCGGGGGGCGCGGGCGGCGTGGCCAGGGCGCGGGCGTTCCTCGACGAGACGTACCGGGCCGCCGTGGGCCACCTCGGTCCCGCCGCATGGCCGCTACGGCACCGCGGGCGAGGTCGCGAGCCTGGCGCTGTTCCTGCTGTCGGACGAGGCGGCCTACGTCTCCGGCTCGCCGCACCTCATCGACGGCGCCCTGAACGCCGAGGAGTACCGTGAGCGCCAATGAGCGAGCTTGCGAGCGAATGCGGAGGCACTGTGCGCCCGCGAATGCGGCCGACGAGCGCCAGCGAGGAGGCCTCGTGATCTACCGCGCGCTGTATACCGGAGTGCTGCGGCACCTGCCGCCGGAGGCCGCCCATACGGCCGGGTTCGGCCTGATCAGGGCGACGGCGGGCGTGCCCGGGGGCAGGGCCGCGATGCGCGCGGCCCTCGCCCGGCCGGGCCCGGGCGGGCGGGTGCGGGCGCTGGGGCTGGACTTCCCCGGGCCGCTGGGGCTGGCGGCCGGGTTCGACAAGAACGCCGTCGCGCCGGCCGCCCTGGCCGCCCTCGGCTTCGACTTCGTCGAGGTCGGGACGGTCACCGCCCGGCCGCAGGGCGGCAACCCCAAGCCGCGGATGTTCCGCTTCCCCGACGAGCGCGCCCTGGTCAACCGGATGGGGTTCAACAACGACGGCGCCGCCGCGGCGGCCGCCCGGCTGCGGCGCCTGCGGGCGGCCCTCGGCCCGGCCGCCCCCATCATCGGCGTCAACATCGGCAAGACGAAGGCCACGCCGCCGCCGGACGCGATCGCCGACTACGTGACCAGCGCGCAGCTCGTGGCGACGGTCGCCGACTACGTGGTGGTGAACGTCAGCTCGCCGAACACGCCCGGGCTGCGGGGCTGGCAGGAGACCGGGAAGCTGCTGCCGCTGCTGCGGGCGGTCCGCACCGCCCTGGACGCGGCCCGCCCCGGCCGGCCGGTCCCGCTGCTGGTCAAGATCGCGCCCGACCTGGCCGACGAGGACGTCGACGCGATCGCCGACCTCGCCCTGGGCCTGAGCCTGGACGGCATCATCGCCACCAACACCACGACCTCCCGCGACGGGCTGCGCGACCGGGCGGCGGTGGACCGCGCGGGCGCGGGCGGGCTGTCCGGCGCCCCGCTGCGGCGCCGGGCGCTGGAGGTGCTCGCCCGCATCCGCGCCCGCGCCGGCGACCACCTCACGCTGGTGGCGGCCGGCGGCATCGCGACGCCGCAGGACGCGCTCGACCGGCTCGACGCCGGGGCCACGCTGCTGCAGGCGTACACGGCGTTCATCTACGGCGGCCCGGCCTGGCCCCGGGCGATGCACGCGGGCCTGCGCGAGCTCGAGCGGGGGCGCGGCCCGGCCCGGCCGTGACGCCTGGCAGGCGTCGCCTGGTCCAGCCGCACCCGACACGGAACCACTTAATGTGATTTGACATGTACTCTGCGTGCTAACTACGCTATGGAGCGTATCCGTAACGCAAAGGAGGCATGTCATGGTTAAGCCTGGCGACGACACCTGGGCGCGCTAGCCGCCCCGCACCTCCGGCGGGCCGTGCCCCGCCTCGCCCCTACTGGCCCGCGCGCAGGGGCCGCAGCGCCTGCGCCCACCGCAGCAGCTCGTCGAGCATGGCCGTGGCCGACGCCTGGAGGACCTCGTTCGGCTTGAGCCGGCCGTCGTCGTCGAGGAACTCGCGGACGAACGGGATGTTGACCGAGTCCGTGACCGGCACGATCCGCAGCGCCGTGAGCACCTGCTTGAGCATCTGGGTGGCCCGCGTGCCGGCCGCCACGCCGCCGTAGCTGACGATCCCGGCGGGCTTGTTGAGCCACTCGGCGTGCAGGTAGTCGATGGCGTTCTTGAGCGCCGCGTTGAAGCCGTAGTTGTACTCCGGCGTCACGAAGACGAACGCGTCGCTCCCGGCCACCAGCGCGCTCCAGTCCTTGGTGTGCTGGTGGACGTACTGCCCGAGCCGCGGGTGGCTGGGCTCGTTGAACATCGGCAGGTCCAGCTCGGCCAGGTCGGTCACCTCGACGTCGAACCCGCCGTGCTCGCGGGCGCGGGCGGCGATCCAGTCGGCCACGGCCGGCCCGACCCGGCCCGGGCGGGTGCTCCCGATGATGACCCGCACGACCGGCTTCGCCGCTGCTTGCGCCGCCACCTGAACGTCAGCCACCACAGCCTCCTGGCCCGTATGCCCGCAGGACGCACCCGTGTTCGGATGGCGCCTGATAATGGCCCCATCGTACCGGCCGCCCGCGCGAGGACACCCCGGTGGTCAGGCGACGACGGCCTGGATCCGCACTGGTCACCACGTGCCGGTCCCCCGCGGCGAACCCGCCGCCGTGCACGAACAGGAGCACCGGCAGGCCGCCCGGGCCGGGCGCTGGCGACTGCGCGGCGGGGGCATGGACGTCCAGCCGGTTCGTTGCATGGATCCCGTAGGACAGGTCCCGCTCGACGCGCGGGGCCGTGTAGCCCAGCTCCTCGTGGTAGGCCGTGAGGATCGCCCAGCTGCCCGCGATGGCGGCGGGGGTGAGGGCAGTGCCCAGGGCGCGGATCTGGCGCAGGACGCCGGCGGGGAGGGTCGTGGTCACGCCCCCAGCGTCCCACCGGCCCCGCTGGGGGCCAAGAGCACGGCAGCACAAGAAGAACGAGCACCACAAGTCCGGGCGAGTCACCTGGTACCCGGACAATCGCTAGAGTATCTGACAAGGTTGTCCCCCCGGGGCCTGCCGGGGATCGCGCCGACATCTGCGGCGCGGGGAAATTCGCGGTCGCGGTTCAAGAGCGTGGCTGCCGTGTTGCCTGGGGAGGCGCAACATGCGAGGTCCGTTCGGCGGACGTCCGGAGAGAATGACCACCTGGATCGTGGTGGCGGTCGGGGTCCTGGTGATCGGGGGGTCGGGAGCGGCGGTAGCGCTCGCGCTGCGGCCCGGAACGTCGAACGCCAAGCCGGCGGCGCACGTCAGTGCCGCCGTCACCACGACCGCCCCGCCCGCCACGGCCGCGACGACGACCGCGCCCCCGTCGGCGAGCGCCACGCCGGCGGCGACGGCCAGCCCGACGCTGGCCGCCTCGCCCGGCAGCACTGCCTCGGCCGGCGGGGGCCTGGTCGGGCCGGGCAACTGGACGTACCCGGCCCTGATCGACCAGGCCGCGTACACAGGAGACTCGGCGACGATCAACGCCATCGCGTGCGCCAGCGCGACGACCTGCTACGCGGCTGACAGCGACGGGAACGTGCTCGAATCGGTCACCCGGACCTCGTGGAAGGTCGTCGCGACCGACTCGGGGGCGAACCTGTCGGCCATCTCGTGCGCGTCGGCGACGTTCTGCGTCGCCGTCGACCAGTCCGGCAACGCGCTCACGCTGGAGGGCAGCAGCTGGGACGACCCGGTCAAGATCGACGCCAGCAGCCAGCTCAACAGCGTCTCCTGCCCGACGACGACGTTCTGCCTGGCCGTGGACGGGGCGGGCTCGGTGTTCACCTACACCGGCTCGGTGACCCACTGGTCCACCGCCGCGCTCGATCCCAACCAGGGCTCGCTGACGGGGGTATCGTGCCCGACCGCGTCGTACTGCGTGGCGGTGGGCGGCGCCGGCAACGCGTTCACCTACCAGGACGGCAGCTGGGACCAGGGGACGGCCGTCGGCGAGGGCAACTCGCTGAACTCGGTGTCCTGCTCCAGCCCGTCGTTCTGCGTGGCCCTGGACAGTAACGGGAACCCGGCCGTCCTGGCCGGCGGCACCTGGTCGTCCCAGACGTACTCAGGGACCGCGCAGGCGGTAGCGTGCCCGGCCGACGGGTACTGCGTCATGGTCGACAACGCCGGCGGGGTCAGCTACTACCGTGGCGGGGCCTGGTCGGGCGTCACCAAGATCGACGGGAACAACTCGTTCAACGCCCTCACCTGCTCCTCGGCCAGCAGCTGCGTGGCCGCCGACCAGTACGACAACGTGCTGTTCGACACCGCCGCCGGGTAGCCTCGCCCGGGTGCCCCGCCCGCGTCAGCCGAATGCCGCCCGGGCCGCTTCCCGCTGGCCCTGGGTGAAGCCAGCCCGGGCGGCGGGAGCGCGGGCCGTGAGGTCCATCAGGTTCCCGCCCAGGGCGGCCCGGGAGCCGGCGTCCGGGGTGATCACCTCGACCCGGCTGCCCGCCCGGCGCAGGCCCTCGACCTGGCTGGCCAGGTCGGTGCCCCATTCCCGGGGCCGGCGCAGCCCCTCGAACTGGCCGCCCGGTGCCTGGCCTGGTGCCTGCTCGCGCCCGTCCAGCGGCGCGAGGACCAGGATGTTCGCGTAGCCCGCGGCCAGGTCGGCGTTCTCGCGGGAGCGCACGCCACCGTCGATGTAGCGGCGGCCGTTGATGGCGACGGTGGGGGCGAGGCCAGGCAGCGCGGTGCTGGCGGTGACCGCGTCCGCTAGCTCGACGCCGCAATCGCGGTCGAACGCGGCCAGCTCGCCCGTGTGCGCGTCAATGGCGACCACGATCATGGGCCGGTCCGGCCAGTGCGGGCGCGGCAGCCGGGCGGCGACCGTGGCCCGCCGCTGCCCCGCCGCCGGCGATGACGCCGATCTCCCACGCGTTCCCGGTCGCCCCGCTTCCGCCGAGGACCAGGGCAACGTCGTTAGCCATCCGCCCACGATTTCAGCCCGCGCGTACGCCCGTCCACTGGAATCCCGCCCACTGAAATACGGTCCACTGAAATACGGTGCCAGCGAAATACCGGCGACCGCCGCGGCGTGGGGCGGGCGGGGCTCGAACCCGCGACCGGCAGATTATGAGTGCGACCGATGACCTGCCGGACGGTGCCGAATGAAGCCAAACGGAACCGTTTGGGCAGGTCAGAATAGGCATGGGGCTGTCGGCCTGAACCGGTCAGAGTCAGGGCGTACCGGCGGCGCCGCTAGCACGGCACTAGCAGCTATGGCCCGGGCCGAGCCGCCCCCGGATGCGCCAGCAGGCGGCCCCCTCCTCGCCGAGGTGGCACGGCTGGCTGCCCTGGAGCGTACGACCCTCGTCGTGATCCAGTGGGTGGTGTTCGCCGGGGTGTTCGTGCTGACGGTCGGGGCCGGGGCCTTGTCCTGGGAGCACCTGACGCACATCGCCGCCACCAACGGCCACATCGCCCCACGGCACCTCTGGTTCCTGTTCCCCTCGATCGTGGACGGGTTCATGGTGGCCAGTTCGCCGTGGTAGTACGTCATGTCCTGACCGACGAGTTGGGCAAGCGCACCTGGTATGCCGCTGCCCTGATCGCGGCTACGGCCACCTTGAGCATCTGCCTCAACATCCAGGACTCGACCGGGCACGCCATAGTGCCGGGGTGGGCACTGCCGGGCATCGCGCCGACGCTCTACATGCTGGGCACCGAGCTGGGTCTCGCCGAGCTGCGGCTGCTTATGCGCAACCTCCGCGGTCGCGTTCAGGCATACGGGCTACCCGGGGAACCGGCCGGACTGTCCAAGAAAGATGTGGTGCTGTCAGTGCTCGCTGAGACCGGCGGTCAGGTCCCGACCGCGCTCAAGCTCCTGGCCGAGCGCGGGGTATCGGTGGACCGGTCGTATGTGTATGAGATAAAGCGGTCGACAGGCGGATCAGCCGCCGGGTGACTTAAGGCAAGCTGTCTGGACGGGCGGCAAGCTCGGCTGACCTTGGCGGATGAGCGTCACCTGGGCGTACACACATTGGTGGTCGCTCGTAAGCATGTTCCCGTAGGCCGCCTGGCCGTCGTACGTCACGTGAAATTTGGCCATGCCGCCGTCTGCGGGCCGGTCCACATCAAGTTCCAGCGTGAGCTTGGGTGTCCTAC
>DATBEM010000230.1:0-58716 GCA_036276115.1 Trebonia sp. | reverse complement strand
GTCACCGTGCGCGCGTCCGACGCCGAGCGGGCGGCGACGGTGGACGCGCTGCGGGAGGAGTTCGCGCAGGGGCGGCTGTCGCACCAGACCTTCGTGCTCCGCATGCACACGGCGCTGGAGGCCCGGCTGGTGTCTGACCTGCCGCCGCTGCTGGCGGACCTGCCGCCAGCAGGGCAGGGCCGCCCGCCCGCCCGGCCGCGCCTGCTCGGCCGCCTGCGGGGGGCACTGCGGCCGCGGGCACGGCGGGCAGCACCCGGCGAGCCCGGCGAGCGCGGCCCCCGCCGGCTGACCAGCGCCATCCGGCTGCCGGGGACGGCATCGCCGCCGCTGAGCCGGACGCCCCCGCCGCCGCTGGCGTTCCCCCGCGTGGCCGAGGGATTCTTCACCATTGGCCGCGACGCCCGCAGCGACCTGGCGATCGAGGACATGACGGTGTCGCGCATCCACGCCCGGCTCGGGCTGACGCCAGGCGGCTGGGTGCTCAAGGACCTCTCGTCCACGAATGGCACCCGGGTCAACGGCTGGCGGCTGCGCGGGCAGGTCGCCGTCCGGGCCGGGGACGTGGTCCGCTTCGGCGACGTCGAGTACACCCTCGCCGCTGACGACGAGTGAGGGCCGCCGGGTGAGGGCCGCCCGGCCTGGTCACCGTCCGCGCCCGGGGCGAGCGCGGGCCGGGCGCGGCCTCGTGCAGGCGGGCCCGGCCGGCGCGCTAGCATCGGGGGCGTGACCACCGTTCTGCTCGTCCGGCATGGCCTCACCGCGTCCACGGGGCAGGTGCTGACTGGCTGGACCCCCGGCATCGGCCTTGACGACCGCGGCCGCGCGCAGGCCAAGGCCCTGGCCGAGCGGCTGGCGAAGGTCCCGCTGGCCGCGGTCGTCTCCAGCCCGCTCGACCGCTGCCAGCAGACGGCCGCCGAGATCGCCGCCACCCGCGGCGCCGAGCTGGTCACCGAGCCCCGGATCGGGGAGTGCCACTACGGCGACTGGACCGGCAAGCAGCTGACCGAGCTCGCCAAGGACCCCCTGTGGCCGGTCGTCCAGGCGCACCCGAGCGCGGTCCGCTTCCCCGGCGAGGGCGGCGAGGCGATGCTCGACATGCAGCACCGTGCCGTGTCCGCCATCCGGGACTTCAATGCCCGCCTCGGGCCGGACGCCACCTACGTCGCCTGCTCGCACGGGGACGTCATCAAGGCGATCGTGGCCGACGCCCTCGGGCTCCACCTGGACCTGTGCCAGCGGATCGCGCCCGACCCGTGCTCGCTGACCGTCATCAGGTACACGCCGCTGCGCCCCTTCCTGATCCGCCTGAACGACGTCGGCGGCGGGGTCGATGACCTGCTGCCGCGCCCGAAGGAGGAGGGCAAGGAGGCCTTGAGCGAAAGCGACGCCGCGGTTGGTGGCGGCGCCGGCAGTGCGGGAGAATAGGAGCCATGCCGGTCTATTACTACGACCCGCCGGAGAGGTTCGTCGCCGGCTCGGTCGGTCAGCCTGGGGACCGTACGTTCTACCTGCAGGCCAGCTCGACCGGCCGCGTGACCAGCGTTGTCCTGGAGAAGTTCCAGGTGAGCCTGCTGGCCGAGCGCATCGACGAGCTGCTGGACGAGGTGCTGCGCCGCACGAGCACCGGCGAGATCCCGCCCAGCGCGCCGGCCGCCCTGCGCGACGACGGCCCGCTGGACCTGCCGCTGACCGAGGAGTTCCGGGTCGGCGCGATCGCGCTCGCGTGGGACAGCGACGAGGAGCGGGTCGTCATCGAGGCCCAGGAGGAAAGCGAGCAGCCGGTCGAGCCGCTGTCGGAGGACATCCCGGCCGACGGCCCCGGGGTGCTGCGGGTGCGGATCTCCCCGGCCGCCGCCCGGGCGTTCGCCGAGCGGGCGCTGCAGCTCGTGGCGGCCGGCCGCCCGCCGTGCCCGCTGTGCGGGCTGCCGCTGGACGCGGGCGGCCACATCTGCCCGCGGCAAAACGGCCACCGCGCCGCGGCCAGCGCCTGACCGCCGTGCCCGCCCGAAGCCGAAGCCGAAGCCGGAAGAAAGCGATGCCTGACACTGCCGCCCCGGACGCGGATCTCCCCGAGGGCGAGCGCGCCGCGCTGGAGCTCCTCGAACGGGGCACCCTGGAAGTGGAGGGCCGCCTGGTCGACGCCTCCAACGCGACGCTGTTCTGCACGATCAAGGGCGGCGGGCTGGAGGCGTCCTGCGTCTACAAGCCGGTCGCGGGCGAGCGCCCGCTGTGGGACTTCCCGACCGGGACGCTGGCCGGGCGGGAGGTCGCCGCGTACACGGTGTCCCGCGCGGCCGGCTGGAACATCGTCCCGCCGACGGTGATGCGCGACGGCCGGTTCGGGCCGGGCATGTGCCAGCTGTGGATCGAGCTGGACGAGGAGGTCGACCTCGTCGCCCTCTCGCGCAGCGAGGACCACCAGGGGCTGCGCGAGATGGCCGTGTTCGACGCGGTGATCAACAACGCCGACCGCAAGATCGGCCACCTGCTGCCCGTCGCCGACGGCCACCTGTACGGCTGCGACCACGGGGTGACGTTCTCCGAGGACTACAAGCTCCGCACGGTGCTCTGGCAGTGGCGCGGCAAGGCGCTGCCGCGGGCCTCGGCCGAGGTGCTGCGCCGCCTGGCCGGCGCCCTGGCGACCCCCGCCCTGGTCGTCGCCCGCGGCAAGGGCGACGACGGCGAGTCCCGGGTGGGCTGGCTCGCGGAGGAGCTCAGCCAGTACCTGACCGGGCAGGAAGTGGACGCGACCCGCGTCCGGGTCGAGAAGCTGCTCAAGCACCGGGTCCACCCGTTCCCGCCCGAGGACTGGCCGGCCATTCCCTGGCCTCCGGTCTAGACGGGGAAGCGCGGCTCTTACTCCCCGTCGCTGGCGTCGCCGCGGCGGCGCAGGTACCGCTCGAACTCGCGGGCGATCGCGTCGCCAGATGCCTCCGGCAGGTCGGTCGCGTCCTTGGCCTCTTCGAGGGTCCGCACGTAGTCGGCAACGTCGGAGTCCTGCTGGGCAAGCTCCTCGACCCCGCGCTGCCACGCCCGCGCTTCCTCTTCCAGGTCCCCAGCCGGCAGGGGCGCGTCGAGGATGTCCTCGACGGTGCGCAGCAGGGCCAGGGTCGCCTTCGGCGACGGCGACGTCGCGACGTAGTGCGGCACCGACGCCCACAGGGAGACGGCCGGGATGGACTCGCCGGAGGCGCTCAGGCTGTACTGGAGCACCCCGACGATCCCCGACGATCCCTTGTAGTCGCTCGGCTCGGTCGCCAGGCCCCGCGTGAGCGCGCCATCGGGCCCGCTGACCTGGATCGGGACCGGCCGGGTGTGCGGGGAGTCGGCGAGCAGGGCGCCGATGATCAGGACCAGCTCGATGCCGAGCTCGCGGAAGCTGTCCAGAAGCTCGTCGGTGAAGCCCCGCCAGCGCATGTTCGGCTCGATCCCGTGCACGAGCACCATGTCCCGCGGCAGGCCCGTCTCGCCCCGGCGGGCGAGCGACAGCCGGGTGGTCGGCCACACCAGCCGCTCCGCCGTGCCGTTGACAACGTCGATCACCGGCCGGTTCACCTGGAAGTCGTAGTAGTCATCGGGGTCAATCGACGCGACCGGCGTGGACTCCCACTCGACGCTCAGGTGATTCACTACGCCGCTGGCCGCCTCGGCCGCGTCATTCCATCCCTCGAACGCGCAGATGGCGACGGGATGGACGAGCTGGCCGACGTCGCTGAGCTTGATGGTTCCACCTCCTGGCACGAGCGGGGCGCGCGTGTTGACTACCACCCTATGTCCACCGGAGGGCAGGACGCGTAACGCGCGCCCCCGGCTCGGGCGACGCCGGCGAGCGCGACCGGTATCAGGGAGCCCCGGTGCCGGTCTCCTTTGTGGCTTCATCACAATGTATGTTGGGTGCTAGCCACAAAGCCGTGTCCGTCTCTAGACTGGGGAGCGCTATGAGCGGGATGACACAGAAGTTCCAGGAGAACCGCAGCGAGGCGCTGCGCGCCGCGCTCGCCGAGCGCGTCGTCGTCGCCGACGGCGCGATGGGCACGATGCTCCAGGCCAGCGATGCGACCCTGGACGACTTCGACGGCCTCGAGGGCTGCAACGAGATCCTCAACCTCACGCGCCCGGACATCATCAAGGACGTGCACCGGACGTACATGGCGGCCGGGGCCGACTGCGTCACGACCAACACGTTCGGCACGAACCTGGGCAACCTCGGGGAGTACGACATCCCCGACCGCATCGCCGAGCTCGCCGAGGCGGGCGCGCGGCTGGCCCGGGTGGCGGCCGACGAGGTCGCGGCGCAAGACCCCGACGGCCGCCCGCGCTGGGTGCTGGGCTCCATCGGCCCGGGCACCAAGCTGCCGACGCTCGGGCACGTCACGTTCCGGGTGCTGCGCGACGCCTACTACCTGAACGCGGCCGGCCTACTGCAGGGCGGCGCCGACGCGCTGATCATCGAGACCTGCCAGGACCTCCTGCAGGCCAAGGCCGCGATCATCGGCGCCCGCCGGGCGGTGGCCGACATCGCCCCCGCGGCGATGGTCATCGCGCAGGTCACGATCGAGACGACCGGCACGATGCTGCTCGGCAGCGAGATCGGCGCGGCCCTGACCGCCCTGGAGCCGCTCGGCATCGACATGCTCGGGCTGAACTGCGCGACCGGGCCGGGCGAGATGAGCGAGCACCTGCGCTACCTCGCGGCCCACAGCCGCGTGCCGCTGTCCTGCTTCCCGAACGCGGGCCTGCCCGAGCTGACCTCCGACGGCGCCCGCTACCCGCTGTCCCCGGCCGAGCTGGCGGACGCGCACGACCGGTTCACCCGGGAGTTCGGCCTCTCGCTCGTCGGCGGCTGCTGCGGCACGACCCCCGAGCACATCGCGGCCCTGGCCGGGCGGCTCGCCGGGCGGGCGGTCGCCCCGCGCCGGCCCCGGCCCGAGCCGGGCGTCGCCTCGCTGTACAGCCACGTGCCGTTCCGCCAGGACACCTCATTCCTGTCGATCGGCGAGCGCACCAACGCCAACGGGTCCAAGGCGTTCCGCGAGGCGATGACCGAGGAGCGGTTCGAGGACTGCGTGGCGATCGCCCGCAGCCAGACCCGTGACGGCGCCCACCTGCTCGACGTGTGCATCGACTACGTCGGCCGCGACGGGGTGGCCGACATGCGGGAGGTCGCCGGGCGGCTGGCCACCGCGGCCACCCTGCCGCTGGTGCTCGACTCAACCGAGCCGGCCGTCATCGAGGCGGGCCTGGAGCTGATCGGCGGCCGCTCGGTCATCAACTCGGTCAACTACGAGGACGGCGATGGCCCCGACTCCCGGATCGCCCGGCTGATGCCGATCGTCCGGGAGCACGGCGCCGCGGTGGTCGCGCTGACCATCGACGAGCGCGGCCAGGCCCGCACGGCCGAGTGGAAGGTCGAGGTCGCGGCGCGGCTGATCGAGGACCTGTCCGGCAACTGGGGGATGCGGCGGGAGGACATCATCGTCGACTGCCTTACCTTCCCCATCGCGACCGGCCAGGAGGAGACCCGGCGGGACGGGATCGAGACGATCAACGCGATCGCGGAGCTGAAGCGGCGCTACCCCGAGGTGCAGACGACGCTGGGCCTGTCCAACGTGTCGTTCGGCCTGAAGCCCGCCGCCCGGGCGGTCCTCAACTCCGTGTTCCTCAACGAGTGCGAGCGGGCGGGGCTGGACTCTGCCATCGTGCACCCGTCCAAGATCATGCCGCTGGCCCGGATCCCCGACGACCAGCGCCAGGTGGCCATGGACCTGGTCTACGACCGGCGGCGCGAGGGCTATGACCCGCTGGCGCGGATGCTGGAGATCTTCGAGGGGGCCGACGCGGCCTCGGTCAAGGCGGAGCGGGCGGCCGAGCTGAGCTCGCTGCCGCTGTGGGAGCGGCTCAAGCGGCGCATCATCGACGGCGAGCGCAAGGGCCTGGAGGCCGACCTGGACGAGGCCCTGGCCCAGCGGCCCGCCCTCGAGATCGTCAACGACGTGCTGCTCGACGGCATGAAGACGGTCGGCGAGCTGTTCGGCTCGGGCCAGATGCAGCTCCCGTTCGTGCTCGCCTCGGCCGAGGTGATGAAGGGCGCCGTCGGCTACCTGGAGCCGCACATGGAGCGGACCGGGGCGGAGGGGCGCGGCACGATCGTGCTGGCGACGGTCAAGGGCGACGTGCACGACATCGGCAAGAACCTGGTCGACATCATCTTGTCCAACAACGGCTACGAGGTCGTCAACATCGGCATCAAGCAGCCGATCTCCGCCATCATCGCCGCCGCCGAGGACGCCCGGGCCGACGTCCTCGGCATGTCCGGCCTGCTGGTCAAGTCGACCGTGATCATGCGCGACAACCTGGCCGAGCTGAACTCCCGCGGGGTCGCCCAGCGCTGGCCGGTGCTGCTCGGCGGGGCCGCCCTCACCCGCGCCTACGTCGAGCAGGACCTCGCGGCGCTGTTCGAGGGCGAGGTCCGCTACGCCCGCGACGCGTTCGAGGGGCTGCGGCTGATGGACGCGGCGATGGCCGTCAAGCGCGGCGTCCCGGGCGCGAAGCTGCCCGAGTTGCGCGCCCGGCGGGTGCCGGCCAGGGCCGCGGCCAAGGCGGGCGCCCCGGCGCCGGGGGCGGGCGAGGTGGCGGCGGCCAGCCGGACGCGCTCGCCCGACATCGCGCTCGATAACCCCGTGCCCCAGCCGCCGTTCTGGGGGACCAGGGTCGTGAAGGGCCTGGCCCTGGCGGACTACGGGGCCTACCTGGACGAGCGGGCGACGTTCATGGGCCAGTGGGGGCTGAAGGCCTCCCGCAAGGAGGGCGGCCCGAGCTACGAGGAGCTCGTGGAGACCGAGGGACGGCCGCGGCTGCGGATGTGGCTGGAGCGGGCGCAGACCGAAGGGCTGCTGCAGGCGGCCGTGGTCTACGGGTACTTCCGGTGCGCGTCGGACGGCAATGACCTCATCGTCCTGGGCGAGACGGGGGAGGAGCTGGAGCGGTTCACCTTCCCCCGCCAGCGGCGCGACCAGCAGCTGTGCCTGGCCGACTTCTTCCGCCCGGTCTCGTCGGGAGAGACCGACGTGATCGGCTTCCAGCTCGCCACCATGGGGTCGGCCCTGGCCGGGGCGACCGGGGAGCTGTTCGCCAAGAACGCCTACCGCGAGTACCTGGAGCTGCACGGCCTCTCGGTCCAGCTCACCGAGGCGCTCGCGGAGTACTGGCACCGGCGGGTCCGGGAGGAGCTGTCCATCGCGTCGGCCGACCCCGCTGACCTCGACGGGTTCTTCAGCGTCAAGTACCAGGGCGCGCGGTACTCGCTCGGCTACCCGGCCTGCCCGGACCTGGCCGACCGGGCCAAGGTCGCCCGGCTGCTCGACCCGTCCCGCATCGGGGTGGAGCTGTCGGAGGAGATGCAGCTGCACCCGGAGCAGTCCACCGACGCGATCGTCGTCCACCACCCGGCGGCCCGCTACTTCTCCGTCTGAGCCGCACCGCCTGAGCCGCACCGGGGCCTGCCGTCCCGGGCACGGTGAGCGGCCCGCCAGCGCTGTCAGCAGGGTGCCTGCTGCTAGCCTGGCGGGCCGGTCGTGCGCCTGACGTCAAAGGAGGCCCCGTGCTCGATGCCGTGCTGTTCGACATGGACGGGCTGCTAGTCGATACCGAGCCGCTGTGGCTGGAGACCGAGACCGAGGTGATGGCCAAGCTCGGGGCGCCCTGGACCGAGGAGGACCAGCGGGCGCTGCTGGGCGGCAGCATGGCCAAGTCGGTGGCCTACCTCCTCGCGCGCGCCCGCGCGACCCAGGCCGAGCCCGTCCGGGTTGAGCCCGCACTGCCCGAGCCTGTCCGGGTTGAGCCCGCACTGCCCGAGCCCGCGCAGGTCGCCGCCTGGCTGATGGAGGGGATGCTCGCCCGCGCCGCGGCCGGGCGGGTGCGGGTCCGGCCGGGCGCGCGCGAGCTGCTGGCCGCCGTGGCGGCCGACGGCGTGCCGTTCGCCCTGGTAACGTCGTCAGAGCGCGAGTTCGCGGACGCCGTCCTGGCCGCCACCGGTTTCCGCTTCCCGGTCACGGTCACCGGCGACGACGTGCGCGCGCACAAGCCCGACCCGGAGCCGTACCTGCTGGCCGCCAGCCTCCTGGGAGCGGACCCGCGGCGGTGCGTCGCCCTGGAGGACTCGCCGAACGGCGTCGCCTCGGCCGGGGCGGCGGGCTGCGCGGTGATCGCCGTCCCGTCGCTGCTGCCCATCGAGCCGGCTCCCGGGCGAGTGGTCAGGTCGTCGCTGACGGGGGTAAACATGGACATGGTGCGACTACTGGCCGGCCGGATGGGTATCACGGGATAAGGGAGGCGGCTCGCATGTCTGGGTACCACAGCGTTTTCTGGCTTTCGCTGTGCGCCAGCCTGACGGTGCTGGGGCTGGTGCTGACGGTCGTGGCCGGGCGCCGCCGCAGCGCGCGGGCGATGCTGCACGGCGCGGCCTGGTCGCTCATCCCCATAGCGGCCTACATGACCGGGGCGACCCTCATGCTCTGGCGCATCGGCGTCGCCATCGGCCAGTTCGCCTCGTCGTTCGTCTTCAGCCCGCTGCGCTGGGCCGGCATCGGGGTGACCGCCCTCGTGGTCGTGCTGTTCCTGGCGGGCGGCGGGCGGCGGCGGCGCAAGGCCGCCCGGCAGGCGCGCGTGGCCCGCCGCGAGCAGCGGGAGGCGCAAGGCCCGGCGGGCCCGGCGGGCCAGGTGCCTTCGCCCGGGAGCGCCGGGGCGGTAACGTCGGGCGCCACGGGGGCGGGGACCGCGGGCGGCCCGGTGCCAGAGGCACGGGAGCCACAGCCGCGGGCACGGCGCGAACGGCCAGAGCCTGGTAGGAAGACACCGCCTGGTCAGCAAGCATCGCCTGGTCAGCAAGCACAGCCCGGCAAGCAGGGCATGGGCAAGAACGAGCTAGCCGATATCGAGGAGATTCTGCGTAAGCGCGGCATCTTATCAGAGGTGCTTGAGTGGTCCGCCCGCATCGCTGCCGCGGGCGTGGCCGTGACGATTACACGGCTGTAAACTCTTGCGCCCTGAGGGCCTGTCCGGCGGAAAAATTCCTGCTCACCGCGCTGTACGCGTAGATCACCTTAGGGTTACGATTACCGGCGGTGAGATCACTTTGGTTCCCAAATCACCGCCATGCGGCTTACTCTTGCAGCGGCTTACTACGCCTAGTACGGCATGGCCAAGGGGGCCTGCGCCGGACCGGCGCGGTGGCACCGCACGGCAGGTAGCCAGGCGGTTAACCTCGCGAATGATCTTCGCTGAGTTTCCAAGAGGAGGAGCAGGGTGGTGAGACACTTCCGCTTGCGGGCCGTGGGGGCCATCGCGGGCGCTGTGGCCGTTACCGTGCTTGCTGCCGCGTGCAGCAGTTCGACCAGCAGCAGTGGTTCTTCGGCCGCGTCGTCGGGCGGAACCCAGGCGGTAACCGGCTTCCAGGCTGTCAACCCTGGGTCTGGCACCCCGCAAAAGGGGGGCACGCTCAACATGGTCGGCATCAGTGATGTCGACCACATGGACTACGACATTGGCTACTACTCCACTGACTACATGGTGCTACGGCTAACCGGGCGGCAGCTTTACGGCTGGCCCGCGACTCCCGGCAAGAACACCACGCCGGAGCCCGACCTTGCGACCGGCCCGCCGGTGGTGACCAATGGCGGGAAGACCGTCGCGGTGACCATCCGCAGCGGCATCATGTGGAACACCACCCCGGCCCGGGCCGTGACGGCGGCGGACGTGGTGCGCGGCATCAAGCGCGCCTGCAACCCGAGCCCGGTGAACTTCGGTGGCATGGCCGACTTCGAGGGGGCGATCGTCGGCCTGTCCAAGTACTGCGCTGGTTACCCGGCCAACGCCGCGACCAGCGCGACCGCGATGGCCAAGTACATCGAGAACACCCCGGTCAGCGGCATCACCGCGTCCGGCAACACGATCACGTTCCAGCTGACCCAGGCGGCCGCCTGGCTCGAGGGCGCGATGACGCTGCCGCCGTTCAGCGCGGTGCCGATCGAGGCGGAGGCCGGCCTGCCCGGCACCCCGGCGGTGTACAACCACATGTACTCCGACGGCCCGTACACGATCACCTCGTACACCCCGGCCAAGCAGATCAAGTTCGCCCGCAACCCGCAGTGGGTGGCGTCGACTGACCCGCTGCGCAAGGCGTACGTGGACAACATCAACGTGGACGAGACCGGCGACCAGACGACGATCTACCAGCAGATGGGCACCAACAGCCCGAGCCTGGGCATGTCGTTCGACGCTCTGGTGCCGCCGGCTGACCAGCAGAACCTGCTCGGCCAGATCCAGAAGAAGAACCCCGACGTCAACCTCGGGAGCACCTTCAGCTCGAACCCGTACATCGTGTTCAACACGGTGTCGCCCAACAACGGCAACGCCCTGCAGAACGCGTCCGTCCGGCAGGCGCTGTCCTACGCTCTGGACCGCACTCAGCTGATCAAGCAGATCGGCGGCCCGCAGCTGAACCTGTCCCTGACGCACGTCCTGCCCCAGGGCATTGACGGCGCCTCGGACGTGCCGTCGAACTACGACCCGTACCCGCTTAACGTCGCCAAGGCCAAGCAGATGCTGGCGGCGGCGGGCTTCACCGCGAGCCACAAGCTCACGCTGAAGTTCCTCTACCGCAGCGACTCGCAGGGGTCGACCAAGCTCTTCACGAACGTCCAGACCCAGCTCAACGCGCTGGGCGTGGTGAGCGTGACGGGCGTCCCGACCAACCAGGCCGACTTCTACGGCAAGTACATGACGGTCCCGGCTAGCCCGACCAACCCCGGTCCGGCCCAGAAGGGCGTGTGGGACGTGTCCCTCGCCGGCTGGGGCCCGGACTGGTACGGCAACGCGGCCGTGTCCTTCTTCAACCCGCTGTTCTCGGCGCCCGGTGGCTACCCGGCCAACGGTGGTAGCAACTTCGGCTACTTCAACAGCTCGACCGTGAACGGCCTGATCACGCAGGCGCTGGCCCAGCCGACTGAGGCGGCGGCCGACAAGTACTGGGCGCAGGCGGACGAGGCGGTCATGTCGGCGGCGGCGTTCTACCCGATCACCGACCCGCTGCAGCTCGCCGAGCACGCGTCCTACGTGCACAACGCGGTCTACATGACGCAGTGGCAGAACTTCGACCCGGCGAACGTCTGGCTTAGCACGCCCGGCAGCTAAGTCCTAGCTCCGCGCCCCGCCGGCTCGCCCCGACCTCTGGAGCGGGCCGGCGGGGTTACATTCAAGCTAGATGTTTTGTGATCAGCGTGAAAGGCGAGCTACGTGCCGCTCCTCCAAGTTGAAGACCTGCGGGTGTCGTTCGGGACAGCGGACGGCGTCGTGCAGGCCGTGCGCGGAGTCTCTTACGACGTTGAGGCCGGGCAGACCCTCGGCATCGTCGGCGAGTCCGGCTCCGGCAAGAGCGTTTCGACGCAGACGATCATGGGCCTGACCCGTGGCGCCCGCATCACCGGCAAGGCGGTCTTCCAGGGGAAGGACCTGCTGACCGCCTCCTCAGGCGAGATGCAGAAGATCCGCGGCGCCAAGATCGGCATGATCTTCCAGGACCCGCTGTCCAGCCTCCACCCGTACTACAAGGTGGGCTGGCAGATCATCGAGATGATCCGGCTGCACGAGGACGTGAGCAAGGACGACGCCCGCAAGCGGGCGGTCGAGCTGCTGCGCCTCGTCGGCATCCCGCACCCGGACAAGCGGGTGGATGACTTCCCGCACCAGTTCTCCGGCGGCATGCGCCAGCGCGCCATGATCGCCATGGCGATGGCCCTGAACCCGGCCCTGCTCATCGCCGACGAGCCCACCACCGCCCTCGACGTCACCGTCCAGGCGCAGGTGCTGCGAGTCATCCGGCGCATGCAGGAGATGTTCGGCACCGCGGTGATCCTCATCACCCACGACCTCGGCGTGATCGCCGACGTCGCCGATGAGGTCCTCGTCATGTACGGCGGCAAGGTGATGGAGCGCGCGGACCGTCGCACCCTCTTCTTCTCCAGCCACCACCCCTACACGGAGGGGCTGCTGCAGTCCCTGCCCGCTTACGGAGGGGACCGCGAGCGATTGCGGCCTATCCCGGGCCAGCCGCCGAGCCTCCTGCAGCCGCCGGCCGGCTGCCCGTTCGCGCCCCGCTGCCCGTACGTGATGGACCGCTGCCAGACCGAGATGCCGGGGCTGAACCCGGCCGCGGACGTCGCCGGGCACCTGTCGGCCTGCTGGCTGCCGCGCGACAGCGCCGAGCGCCAGGAGCTGCGCAAGCGCGTGCTGGCCGGGATGTCGCCCGCCGCCGGCCCCCGGGGAGCGTGAGGAGACCATGAGCACCACTGACGACGATGTCCTGCTAAGGGTAGAGAACCTCGTCAAGTACTTCCCGGTGAAGTCCTCCAAGTTCTTCCAGCAGCGGGAGTACGTCCACGCCGTCGATGGCGTCAGCCTTGAGGTCAAGCACGGCGAGACGTTCGGGATCGTCGGCGAGACGGGCTCGGGCAAGTCGACCCTCGGGCGGTCCGTCGCCCGGCTGTACGACATCACGTCGGGCAAGATCACCTTCGACGGGCGGGACATCTCGAGGATCTCCCAGCGGCAGATGCGCCCGCTGCGCCGCGAGATCCAGATGATCTTCCAGGACCCGATGGGATCGCTCAACCCGCGCCGCCGGGTCGGCTCGATCATCGGCGACCCGTTCGCCATCCACGGCCTGGCCAGCGGCGCCGAGCGCAAGAAGCGCGTCCAGGAGCTGATGGAGCGCGTCGGCCTGAACCCCGAGCACTTCAACCGGTTCCCGGCCGAGTTCTCCGGTGGCCAGCGCCAGCGCATCGGGGTCGCCCGCGCGCTCGCCTTCCAGCCGAAGCTGATCATCTGCGACGAGCCGGTCTCCGCGCTCGACGTGTCGATCCAGGCACAGGTCATCAACCTGCTGGCCGACCTGCAGTCCGAGTTCGGCCTGACTTACCTGTTCATCGCCCACGACCTGTCGGTGGTCCGCCACGTCAGCAACAACGTGGCCGTGATGTACCTGGGCAAGCTGACCGAGGTCGCCCCGGCCGACGACCTGTTCACCCGGGCGCGCCACCCCTACACCGGCGCGCTGCTATCGGCTGTGCCGCTGCCCGACCCGGACCAGTCGGACGGCCGCCAGCAGATCATCCTCGTCGGCGACGTGCCGTCGCCGATCGCGCCGCCATCAGGCTGCCGGTTCCACCCGCGCTGCCCGAAGGCGGCCCCGGCCTGCGTGAGCGACGAGCCCGTACTCGAGCCCCGGCTCGGCGACGGCCCGCTGCACACGGCGGCCTGCCACTTCCCGATGGCCATCGGGGAGAACCTCGCTGACTTCCACCCGTCCATCGGCGAGGAGCAGCGAGTCGTCGAGGGGGCCGGGCTGCTAGCCGGCGGTCCCGCCCAGGCGAACGCGACACAGGCTGAAGGAAGCAAGCAATGAGCATGACGCCTCCCGACATTGAGGGCGACGACGCGCGGTTCGCGGGTAACCTCACCACGATCGAGCCCGAGAAGCAGCCGGCGGCGGCCCGGATCATCCGCGGCCGCAGCCCCTGGCAGCTGGCCTTTGAGCGGCTGCGCAAGGACCGGACCGCGAAGATCGCGGCCGGCACCATCGCGGTGATCATCTTGCTCGCGCTGTTCGCGCCGGTCATCGCGGCCGCGCTCGGTCACGGGCCGAACCAGCAGTTCGTGGACACCGGCGAGAACGCCTTCGGCGACCCGGTCGGGCCCAACCCCACCTTCTGGCTGGGCACCGACTCCTCGGGCCGCGACCTGCTCATCCGGACGCTCTACGGCGCGCGGGTCTCCCTGGTCGTCGGCGTGCTCGCCACCTTGATCAGTGTCGCCATGGGCGTGCTGTTCGGCCTCGTCGCGGGCTACCTCGGCGGGATCTGGGACGCCATCATCGCCCGCCTGGTCGACGTGGTGCTGTCCATCCCGTTCCTGATCATCGCGATCTCGATCGCCTACATCTCCCACCCCGGCTTCTGGCTCGTCGTCTTCGTCGTCGGCGTGCTCAGCTTTACCTACCCCGCCCGGATCGTGCGCGGGCAGGTGATATCGGTCAAGGAGAAGGAATTCGTCGAGGCCGCCCGGGCACTGGGGGCGGGACCGATCCGGATCATGTTCATCGACATCCTGCCGAACATCATCGCCACGGTGATCGTGTACGGGTCGCTGCTGATCCCCCTGGCGATCGTCTCCGAAGCCTCGCTGTCCTTCCTCGGCGTCGGCATTCCGCCGCCCACGGCCGACTGGGGCCAGATGATCAGCGATGCGTCGAATTACTACCAGTACGGCTACTGGTGGTACCTGCTGTTCCCGTCCCTGGCGTTGCTCATCACCACCCTGGCCTTCAACATCCTCGGCGATAGCGTGCGCGACGCGCTCGACCCCCGCGGCGCCGGGATCTACGAGTAGGAGCCTGATTCATGATCCGCTTCCTGATTCGCAGGATCGCGCAGGCCATCCTCGTGCTGTGGCTGTCGTCGGTCGCGGTGTTCCTGCTCTTCTTCGTCGGCCCTGGCCCCACCCAGGTGGCGCGCACGTTCGCCGGCCGCCTCGCGACCGCTGCCCGCATCGCCCAGATCAAGCACGAGCTGCACCTGGACGAGCCGTTGCCGGTCCAGTACGGGCACTGGCTGTGGAACCTGCTGCAAGGCAACCTGGGCTACGACTACTACAACGGCCAGTCGGTCGACAGCGTCGTCGGGCAGGCGATCCCGGCCACGGTCTCGCTCGTCATCGGCGCCGCGATCTTGTGGCTGCTGTACGGCGTGATCACCGGCATCGTCTCGGCCGTCCGGCCGCGGACGTTCCTGGACCGGGGCTTCACGACCTCGGCGCTGTTCTTCTACTCGGTGCCCACGTTCGTGCTGGGCCTGTCGCTCATCTGGCTCCTCGCCTACAAGCTGAGCCCGGTGACCCAGTTCTTCCCGTTCCACGGGTATGAGGCGATCACCGCGAACCCCGGCAAGTGGTTCGAGTTCCTCATCCTGCCGTGGCTCACCCTCGCGCTGGTCCAGGCCGCGAGCTACACCCGGCTGACCCGGACGTCGATGCTCGAGGTGCTGAACGAGGACTACGTCCGGACCGCGCGGTCCAAGGGCATGTCCGAGCGGCGCGTGATCCTCGTCCATGCCCTGCGGTCGGCCCTCACGCCGATCGTCACGCTGTTCGGCCTCGACGTGGGCACCCTGCTCGGCGGGGCCATCATCACCGAGAAGCTGTTCGGCATTACCGGCCTTGGCTGGACGATCGTGAACGCGATCAACATTCAGGACCTGCCCGTCATCATGGGCATCGCGGTGCTCGCGGCGGTGTTCGTCGTCGTCGCGAACCTCATCGTGGACATCACCTACGCGTTCCTGGACCCGCGCGTCCGGCTGAGCTAGCCGAAAAGGCTCCCGGCGGGCGGGACCGTTAGTAACGTTCGTCGCTAACGTCCCGCCCGCCATCTGTATGCCGCAAGTTCCGGGCATATATCGAACATGTCGGTCATGTTCGATATACGTCACGATCGGGGCACGATGGCAATCCGGCTCTGGTGCTGACGGTGGAAATGACGCAATCTTGGTCTCTAGGTCACTGGGGACCCCCGAGTTCGACCCTTTGCGTGGCAGATAGGTGGTAGCTGTGACCGTGTCCGTTGACTCTTCCCAGGGTCAGGCTGAGCCGGACGCGTCGGCCATCCCCGCGGACGCGCCCGTGATCAAGGGGCGCTCGCTGGCCCAGATCGCCTGGCGGCGGCTCCGCCAGGACAAGGCCGCGATGGCGGGCGGCATCGTCATCGTCCTGCTGATCCTGGTCTCGCTCATCGGGCCGCACTTCGTGCAGGACCCCACCGCCTACAACTCGAACCTGATCGACCCGACGTTCAGCCGCCCGATCGGGCCCTGGGGCGGGATCAGCCTCGCCCACCCGTTTGGGGTCGAGCCGGTCAACGGCCGCGACCTGCTCGCCCGCATCGTCGACGGGGCGCCCTACTCGCTCCTCATCGGCCTGACCGCCACCATCCTGGCGGTCGTCATCGGGGTGGTCATGGGCCTGATCGCCGGCTACTTCGGCGGCTGGGTCGACTACGTCATCGCCTGGCTGATGGACCTGTTCCTGGCCTTCCCGCTGATCGTCTTCGCGATCGCCCTCACCGGCGTCATCCCCGGCTCGGCCTTCGGCCTGTCCGGCAACAACCTGCGGGTCGGGCTGCTGATCTTCGTGATCGGCTTCTTCGCCTGGCCCTACATGGGCCGGATCATCCGCGGCCAGGTGCTGTCGCTACGCGAGCGCGAGTTCGTCGACGCCGCCCGCAGCATCGGCGCCCGCGGGCCCTACGTGTTGTTCCGCGAGCTGCTGCCCAACTTGTGGGGGCCGATCCTCGTCTACGCAACGCTGCTGATCCCCACGAACATCTTGTTCGAGGCGGCGCTCGACTACCTGGGAGTGGGCCTCATCCCGCCCACCCCGAGCTGGGGCCAGATGCTGGCCGACGCGGTCACCAACGGCTTCTACCAGCTCGACCCGATGTACATGATCATCCCCGGCGTGACCATCTTCATCACGGTCATGGCCTTCAACCTCTTCGGCGACGGGCTACGTGACGCGCTGGACGCGCGGACGCGCTAGGCAATGGGGCCGGCCCGGCCGCTGGCTCGCGCCAGTCGCACCGGGCCGGGGAGTCGTTTTCATGGAAGAAACCCAGAAGGGAGTACAGCGCTCCTCATGTCACTTATGAGAAGACGCAGAACGCTCGGAGTCGTGGCAGCGGCCGCGATCGCCACCATGGCCCTCGCGGCCTGCGGCGGCGGGTCGAGCAACAGCACGGCGGGCGGCAGCGGGTCAAGCAGTTCCGGCGCCAGCACCAGCACCAGCAACGCGTCGTTCAACCAGGCCGTCACCGGCGTGGTGAACCCGTCCACCAAGAAGGGCGGCACGCTGTCCTTCGCGATGACGAGCGCGCCGGACTCACTGGACCCCGGCAACACGTACTACGCCTACGTCTGGGACTTCTCCCGGCTCTACGCGACCCCGCTGACCACGTTCAAGTCGACCGCCGGGCCGGACGGCAACCTGCTCGTGCCGGCCCTGGCGACCAGCCTGGGCCAGGTCAGCGACAACGGCCTGGTGTGGACCTACCACATCAAGTCGGGCCTGAAGTTCTCTGACGGCGAGCCGATTACCTCCGCCGACGTCAAGTACGCGGTCGAGCGCACCTACGACCGGTCGGTCATGAAGAACGGCCCGAGCTACTTCCAGATCCTGCTGGCCGACCCGACCTACGCGGGCCCGTACAAGGACAAGACCGGGAACCTGACCTCGGTCACCACCCCGGACCCGACCACGATCGTGTTCCACCTGGTCGCGCCGTTCCCGGACTTCGACTACGTCGTGTCCATCCCGCAGACCGCTCCGGTCCCGCAGTCCAAGGACACCGGGACGAACTACCAGCTCAGCGTCGTCTCCAGCGGCCCGTACGAGCTGCAGAGCTACACCCTCAACAAGGAAGCCGTCTTCGTGCCGAACCCGAACTGGGTTCCGACCGAGGACCCGCAGGCCCAGCAGAACAACGCCAAGGTCACGGCCACGTTCAACGTGAACGCGGACACGATCGACAACGAGCTGCTGGACGGCACCCTTGACGTCGACATGGCCGGCTCCGGCGTGCAGGACGCGGCCCGGGCCAAGATCCTCGCCAGCACCACGCTGAAGGCCGACTCCGACGACGCCCTGGCCAACCGCGAGTGGTTCGTCTACCTGAACACCAAGGTGGCCCCGCTCACCAACGTCGCCTGCCGCCAGGCGATCGAGTACGCGGCGGACAAGACCGACCTGCAGACGGCGTACGGCGGCCCCTACGCCGGCGGCGACATCGGCTCCACCCTGCTGCTGCCGGGCATGCCCGGCTACAGCGCCTTCGACCTGTACAACGCCAAGAGCCAGCCGACGGGCGACATCACCGACGCCAAGAAGGCCCTGGCGACGTGCGGCAAGCCGAACGGGTTCACCGTCGCCGCGGCCTACCGCAGCGACCGGCCCAAGGAGGTCGCGTCGGCCACGGCCCTGCAGGCCGCCCTGAAGAAGGTGGGCATCACCCTGCAGCTGCACCCGTACCCGTCCGGTACCTACTACACCAACTTCGCCGGCTCGCCCGACTACGTGCACCAGCACGACCTCGGGGTGGACTTCGGCGGCTGGGGGCCTGACTGGCCCGACGGCTACGGGATGCTGGACGAGATCATCAACGGCAACACCATCGTGCCGACCGGCAACACGAACATCTCCGAAGAGAACGACCCCACCATCAACAACCTGTTCAAGCAGGCGGCGAGCCCGACGGCGAGCGCGGCCCAGCGCAACGCGACCTACGGGCAGATCGACAAGCAGGCCATGCAGGACGCGGTCATCTTGCCGATCGTGTACGCCAAGTCCCTGCTGTACCGCCCGTCGAACCTGACCAACGTCTACATCCAGGCCTCGTTCGGCATGTACAACTACGCCGTCCTTGGCACCACTGGTAGCTGAGACCCGGTTACTAGCGACTAGGAGATAGGCACGCGCCCGGCCAGGGCTGTCCCGCTCGCGCGGGGCGGCCCGGCCGGGCGCCGGCCCGCGAGCGCCCCATGGTCACCTTCATCATCCGCCGCGTGCTCAGGACGATCCTGCTGCTGCTCGCGGTCAGCTTTGTCACCTTCTGCATCTTCTTCCTGCTCCCCCGGCTCGCCGGGCAGACGACCGCCGATCTCGCCGCCCAGTACACCGGGCGCAACCCGTCGCCCGACGCGATCCAGCAGATGATCGTCAAGCTCGGGCTGAACGAGCCGCTGCCGGTCCAGTACTGGAAGTACGTGTCCGGCATCATCGTCGGCCAGCACTTCAACGACGGCCCCAGCGTGACTTACTGCCCGCCGCCGTGCTTCGGCTACTCGTTCCGCAACGACCAGCCGGTCTGGCCCCAGATGATGTCCGACCTGCCCGTCACTGCCTGCCTGGCGGCCGGGGCGGCCATCTTGTGGCTGTGCGGCGGGGTCGCGATCGGCGTGCTGTCGGCCCTGCGCCGGGGCAGCGTCTGGGACCGCCTGTCGATGGGCATCGCCCTGGCCGGCGTCTCCCTGCCGGTCTTCTTCACCGGCGGCCTGGCCCTGCTAATCTTCGCCGTCAAGCTGAAGGTCTTCCCCAACTCGGGCTACGTCAACCTGGCCCAGAGCCCGGTCCAGTGGTTCGAGCACCTCGTCCTGCCCTGGATCTCGCTGGCCTTCCTGTACGCCGCGCTGTACGCGCGGCTCACCCGGGCGGGCATGCTGGAGACGATGAGCGAGGACTTCATCCGCACCGCCCGGGCCAAGGGCCTGCGCGAGCGGAAGGTCATCATCGAGCACGGGCTACGGGCCGCCCTCACCCCGATCCTCACGATCTTCGGCCTCGACCTCGGGCTGCTGCTCGGCGGCGCGATCTTGACCGAGACCACCTTCTCGATGCAGGGCCTCGGCGCGTTCACGGTGATGTCGATCCAGAACCAGGACTTCCCCTCGGTCGAGGGCGTCGTCATGCTGGCCGCGTTCTTCATCGTGCTCATGAACATGATCGTGGACATCCTGTACGCGGCGGTCGACCCGCGGGTGAGGACGGCGTGATGGAGCTGACCCCCGAAGTGCCCGGCCTGGGAGAGGGCGCCGCCGCCCACCAGCCTGTCCTGGAGGTCAAGGACCTGCGGGTTCGCTTCAGCACCGACGACGGCGTCGTCAAGGCGGTCGACGGCGTGTCGTTCAGCCTGGAGCGCGGGCGCACCCTCGGCATCGTCGGCGAGTCCGGCTCCGGCAAGAGCGTGACCTCACTGGCCATCATGGGCCTCCACGGCGGGCGCAGTACCCAGGTCACCGGCGAGATCCGGCTCGACGGCGAGGACCTCGTGAGCGCTAGCCGCGAGCGGGTGCGCCAGCTGCGGGGCCAGAAGATGGCGATGATCTTCCAGGACCCGCTGACCGCGCTGCACCCGTTCTACTCGGTCGGCCACCAGATCATCGAGGCCTACCGGGTCCACAACAAGGTGTCCAAGCAGGTCGCCCGCAAGCGCGCGGTCGACATGCTCGGCCGGGTCGGCATCCCCAACCCCGCGGTCCGCGTCGATGACTACCCGCACCAGTTCTCCGGGGGCATGCGCCAGCGCGCCATGATCGCGATGGCGCTGTGCTGCGACCCCGGGCTGCTGATCGCCGACGAGCCGACCACGGCCCTCGACGTCACCGTGCAGGCCCAGATCCTGGACCTCATCATCGACCTGCAGGACGAGTTCCAGTCGGCCGTCATCCTCATCACCCACGACCTCGGCGTCGTGGCCGAGGTCTCCGACCAGATCCTCGTCATGTACGCCGGCCGCCCGGTGGAGACCGGCCCGGCGGCGGGCGTCTTCACCACGCCCGCCCACCCGTACGCCTGGGGCCTGCTCGGGTCGATGCCCCGCCTCGACGTCGGCAAGGCCGAGCGGCTGATCCCGATCCCCGGCACCCCGCCGAGCCTCATCAACGTCCCCTCCGGCTGCGCGTTCCACCCCCGCTGCGGCTACCAGGCCCTGGTGGACGGCGACCGCTGCCGGACCGAGGTCCCCCTGCTGGCCGAGGTCGCCCCCGTCCACCGGGTGGCCTGCCACCTGCCGGCGGCCCAGAAGCGGGAGATCTGGGCGGCCCTGTCCGACCCCCTGTCCCGCCCGGAGCCGCCCCCGGTCCCGCCCGAGGCCGTCCCGCCCGACGACGCCGACCTCCGGCCCGGCCCGGACCAGGCCGACGGCGGCGCGGAGAACGGGGTGCTGGCGGTCGACGTGACCGCCAGCGAGGTGCCGGGAAGCGAGGCGAAGCAATGAGTGATGACCTGCTGGCGGTGTCCGGGCTGACCCGGCACTTCCCGGTGAGCCGGGGCGCGATCATCCGCCGGACCGTGGCCAGCGTCCGGGCGGTGGACGGGATCGACTTCTCCCTCGCGCGGGGGGAGACCCTCGGCATCGTCGGCGAGTCCGGTTGCGGCAAGACCACCACCGGGCGGATGCTCGCCCGGCTGGACAAGCCGACGGCCGGCACGATCATCCTCGACGGCCGGGACATCACCCGCCTGTCCATGGGCCAGATGCGCCCGCTGCGCCGCGAGATCGGCATGATCTTCCAGGACCCGTACTCCTCGCTCAACCCCCGGCACACGGTCGGCACGATCGTGGGGGCGCCGCTGCGGGTGCAGGGCGTGGCGACCGAGCACGGCGTCAAGCGGGCGGTCCAGGACCTGCTCGCCCTCGTCGGGCTGAACCCGGAGCACTACAACCGCTACCCGCACGAGTTCTCCGGCGGCCAGCGCCAGCGCATCGGCATCGCCCGGACGCTCGCGCTGCGGCCGAAGCTGATCATCGCCGACGAGCCGGTCTCCGCCCTCGACGTGTCGATCCAGGCCCAGGTCATCAACCTGCTCGATGACCTGCAGGAGCAGCTCGGCCTCAGCTACGTGATCATCGCCCACGACCTGGCGGTGGTCCGGCACATCAGCACCCGGGTCGCGGTCATGTACCTCGGCAAGATCGTGGAGATCGGCGACGGCGACGAGCTCTACGCCCGCCCCCGGCACCCCTACACGGTGGCGCTGCTGTCGGCCGTCCCGCTTCCCGAGCCGGTCACGGCCGGGGCGGCCGCCGCGAACGGGTCGGGCGGGTCGCGGGCGCGCCGGGAGCGGATCCGCCTCGTCGGCGACGTTCCCAGCCCGCTGAACCCGCCGTCCGGCTGCCGCTTCCACACCCGCTGCTGGAAGGCCCGCGACATCTGCAAGTCGGTGGAGCCGCCGCTGGTCCAGGCCGCGGGCTCGGCGGACGCGCACCTGTCGGCCTGCCACTTCCCGGAGAACGCCGGCTAGCGGCGGCACCCTCAGCGGGCGGCCCGGACGGGCCGCGCGACGCTCAGGCGTTCTCGCGCAGGAAGACGCGGGAGCCAAGGTAGAGGCAGGCGATCGCGAGGCCGGCCGCCACGCAGATGCCCTCGATCATGATCGAGTTCCAGTACTGGCCCGCGAACGCCGAGCGCATCGCGTCGATGATGTACCGGAACGGGCTGACCCGGGCCACGCCCTGCAGCCAGCCCGGGCCGAGCGTCATCGGCAGCATGATGCCGCTCAGCAGCATCAGCGGCACCACGACGGTGTTGACCAGCGGCGCGAACGAGTCCTCGCTCTTGAGCAGCAGCGCGACCGCGTAGGACAGCGAGGCCAGGCCGATGGCGACCAGGACGATGAAGCCGAGGCTGATGAAGACGGCGGCGACCGGCGCCCGCAGCCCGAACGCGAGCCCGACCAGCACCAGCATGACCGCCTGGATCACCAGCGTGCAGACGTCGCGCAGCACCCGCCCGGACATGATCGCCAGCCGGCTGACCGGCGTGACCCGGAACCGCTCGATCACTCCCGCCCGCCAGTCGGAGATGATCGCGAACCCGACGAACGTCGACCCGAACAGCGCGAGCTGGATCAGCAGGCCCGGCACGAAGAACCGCCACGCGTCGCCGCTGGAGCCCCCGCCGCCCAGCGCCACTCCCGGCAGCCGGGTCAGCAGCGGGCCGAACAAGACCAGGAACAGCAGCGGCTGCAGCAGCGCGATGGCGAGGAACGCGGGCTGGCGCATCAGTAGCCGCAAGGTCCGCCGGAAGATGATGCCGGTGTCGTAGATGAACGTCATCGCGGGTCTACTCCCTCCCCGCCGTGGCGGGGGTCAGCGCGGATTCGCCCGCCCCGGGGCCCGCCCCGGGGCGTCCCGGCCCGGCGGCGCTGGGGGAGTCATCCCGCAGCGAGCGGCCCGTCAGCGTCAGGAACACGTCATCCAGCGTCGGCCGGGACAAGCTGATCGAGCTGATCGCGATGCCCGCGCCGTCCAGGACCCGCAGCAGCGCCGGCAGCGCCTCGTCGCCGTGCTCGACCGTCAGCCGCAGCTCCCCATCGGCGCCCCGCGCGTCCGATATCCTTGCCTCTTCATCGGACGCGCCCCGGGGGGTATGGGGGGTCGCCCCCCCAAGTAGCAGGGCCTCTCGGACGATGGGCTGGGCGGCCAGCAGCGTGCGGGCCTTGCCCGCCAGGCTGCCCACCCGCAGGATGACCACGTCCCCCGACACCCGGCGCTTGAGCTCATCGGGGGTACCCGCCGCCACCGTCACGCCGTTGTCGATGATGAGCACCCGGTCGCAGAGGGCGTCGGCCTCGTCCAGGTAGTGCGTCGTCAGGAACACGGTGGTGCCCAGGTCCGAGCGCAGCCGCCGGATGTGCTCCCACAAGTTGGACCGGGCCTGCGGGTCCAGGCCGGTCGTCGGCTCGTCCAGGAAGACCACCGGCGGCTCGTGGACCAGGCCCAGCGCGATCTCCAGCCGGCGCCGCTGCCCGCCCGACAGCGTCTTGACCAGCCGGTCGCCCAGCCCGCCGAGGTCGAGCTGGTTCAGCAGCAGGCCGGCCCGCCGCGCCCCGTCGGCCCGGCTGATCCGGTACATCTCGGCCTGGTCGTGCAGCTCCTCGATGACCTTGGCCATGTTGTCGGTGCCGCCCATGGTCTGGCCGATGGCCTGCGGGACGTAGCCGATCCGGCGGCGGACGGTCAGCGGGTCGCGCAAGAGGTCGGCCCCGGCGATGACGGCGGTGCCGGCCGTCGGGCGCAGCAGCGTGGTGAGCATGCGCAAGGTGGTGGTCTTGCCCGCGCCGTTGGGCCCGAGGAAGCCGACGATCTCTCCCTCGTCCACCGACAGGTCAACGCCCCGGACCGCGTGCACCTCGCGCTTGCGGGCCTTGAACGTGCGGGCGAGGCCGGAGGCCTCGATAATCGGCATGACTATAGTCCTTACGTCGCGACGTGCTCACCTGAAGCTAGCGCCTCGCCCGCGCCCGGCTCAAACGCTTATCGGCGCCGGCGATCCCTCAATTGAAATGGGTGTCGGCGGCAGGGTTCCGCCGAAGGCGGGGCAGAGGTCCTTGTGGCGGCACCAGTCGCACAGGCGGCTCGGCCGCGGCCGCCAGTCGGCGGTTTCCCGCGCCCGCTCGATCGCCCGCCACAGCGCCTCCAGCTTGCGCTGGGTCGCCCGCAGGTCGTCCTCGTCGGGGCTGTAGCGCAGTACCTCGCCGTCCGCCAGGTACATGAGCTGCAGCATCCGCGGGATGACGCCGCGGGTGCGCCAGATCACCAGCGCGTAGAACTTCATCTGGAACAGCGCGCTCGCCTCGAACTCAGCCCGCGGCACCTTGCCCGTCTTGTAGTCGACGATGCGGATGTCGCCCGCCGCCGACAGGTCGAGCCGGTCGATGTAGCCGCGCAGCCGCAGCCCCGACTCCAGCTCCGCCTCCACGTAGTGCTCCCGCTCGGCCGGCTCCAGGCGGCGCGGGTCCTCCAGCGTGAAGTACCCCTCGACCGACGCCGAGGCGTCCCGCAGGAACTCGGCCAGCGCGGCCTCGTCCGGCAGCAGGGCGGCCATGTCCTCGTCGGCCCCCGCCAGCCGCTCCCATTCCGGGGCCAGCATCCCCAGCGCCGCCGCCGGGGTCCGCTCCCGGGCGGGGGAGTCGAACAGCTTCTCCAGCACCGCGTGCACCAGCGTCCCGCGGGCGGTCGCGGTGGTCGGCGGCTCCGGCAGCTTGTCGATGACCCGGAACCGGTACAGCAGCGGGCAGGTCATGAAGTCCGACGCCCGTGACGGCGACAGGGCGCTCCTCGCCCGCCCCGCCGGCGGCTCGGGGGGAAGCTTCTCTGGTTCGTCCACAGGGCAACCGTAGTGGCACCCCCTGACATTCGAGGGCGAACCACGCGCATGCCCAGCCAGAAAGCGCGGCGGCTGGAAAACCCGCATAGCATCGAGAGGTGGCAAGCAGCCAGGCCGGACCAGGGGGGCAGCCTCCCCGACGGCAGCAGCAGGGGTCAGGGATCGTCGTGGGGCGGCCCTTCGGGATCCCGGTGCACGTGTCGCCGTACTGGTTCCTCATCGCGGGCGTGTTCATCGTTGTCTACGCCCGGGACCTGGACGGGGCGGTCGCCGGCAACGTCCGCTACCTGGTCGCCGCCGCGTTCGTCGTCCTGCTGTACCTGTCGGTCCTGGTCCACGAGCTGAGCCACAGCGTCGTCGCCCGCGGCTTCGGCCTGCCGGTCCGCCGCATCCTGCTGTACCCGCTCGGCGGCGTCTCCGAGATCGAGCGGGAGCCGCAGACCCCCGCCCGCGAGTTCCTCGTCTCGGTCGCCGGGCCGCTGCTGTCGGGGGTCCTCGGGGTCGCCGCGATGGCGCTGTCGACCGAGCTCGGCCCGGACTCCATCCCGTGGATCGTGCTGACCCAGCTGATGTACGCCAACTACGTGGTGGCGGTGTTCAACTTCCTGCCCGGCCTGCCGCTCGACGGCGGCCGGATGCTGCGGGCCGTCATCTGGAAGCTGACCGGCAAGCCCGCCAGCGCGACGATCGCCGCCGCCTGGGTCGGGCGGCTGCTGGCCATCGCGCTGCTGGTCGCCATCCCGCTGCGGATGGGCTCGCTGCTCGGCGGCGACTACGTCGCCATGGTCTGGGTCGCGGTGATCGCCGCGTTCATGTGGATCGGGGCCGGGCAGGCCATCCGGGCCACGAAGTTCCGCGCCCGCATCCCTGACCTGCAGGCCCGCAAGCTCGCCCGGCGGGCCATCTCGGTATCGGCCAGCACCCCCGTCGCCGAGGCCATCCGCCAGGCCGACGAGTCCCGCGCCCGCGCGGTCGTCGTGGTCGACCACGACAGCAAGCCGATCGCGATCCTCAACGAGGCGGCCGTCATGGCGACCCCGCCCCAGCGCCGCCCCTGGATCGAGGCGGGCACTCTCGCCCGCTCCATCCAGCCCGACCTGGTCCTGCCGGTCGACATCGGGGGCATGGCCCTGCTGGACGCCATCCGCCGCGCCCCCGCCAGCGAGTACCTCCTGGTCGAGCCGTCCGGCCAGGTCTACGGCGTCCTCGCCTCCCGCGACCTCGACGGCGTGTTCGCTGGTTAACCCAGGGGGGCGACCCCCTGGAACCCCCGGTACGGGCGCCCTTTGGCGCACCGCGGGGCTCCAGGGGGGTCCCCTGGGCAAGCACGGCCCTCGCCGCCGCTCCCTCGTGCCTCGGTCGCTCTGGCTCGGTCCAGGCGGCGCGAGGCGCCCTATCACGACCCGTGCCGGTCTCGGACCCAATACCCTTTCGGGGTGAACAGACGAGGGCCGTTCGCGGCCGGGGACCAGGTGCAGCTGACTGACCCCAAGGGCCGGATGCACCAGATCGTCCTGCAGCCGGGCGGGACCTTCCACACGCACCGCGGGGCGCTGAACCACGACGAGCTCATCGGCGCCCCCGAGGGCAGCGTGGTGGTCGCCGCCGGGGGCACCGCCTACGTGGCCCTGCGGCCGCTGCTGGCTGACTTCACCCTCGCCATGAAGCGCGGCGCGGCCATCATCTACCCGAAGGACGCCGCCCAGATCCTGGGCTACGCCGACATCCTCCCGGGCGCGCGGGTCCTGGAGGCGGGGGCCGGGTCCGGGGCGCTGTCGTGCTGGCTGCTGCGGGCCATCGGCCCGTCCGGGCGCCTGGTCTCCTTCGAGCGGCGCCCCGACTTCGCCGAGATCGCCCGCGGCAACGTGGCGAAGTACTTCGGCGAGGTCCCGCCCTGGTGGACGCTCGTGACCGGCGACCTGTCGGCCAAGGCCGCCATCGACGTGCTGCAGCACGGCCCGGCCGCCCGCAGCGCCCACCCGGCGCTGCTGCGGGCGGGGGAGCCGGGCCCCGCCGCGGACGCGGGCGGGAGCGCGCCGGGCGAGCCGCTCGCCTCCGGCGACATGTTCGACCGGGTGATCCTGGACCTGCTGGCGCCGTGGGACTGCGTCGCCGACGTCGCCCCGGCGCTGATCCCCGGCGGCCTGATCTGCTGCTACGTGGCCACCACGACCCAGCTGTCGCGGGTGACCGAGGAGCTGCGCGCGCACGGCGGGTTCTTCGAGCCCGCGGCGTGGGAGACGATGATGCGCGGCTGGCACCTGGACGGCCTCGCGGTCCGCCCGGAGCACCGCATGATCGGCCACACCGCCTTCCTGGTGACCGCCCGGCGGCTGGCCGGCGGAGTGACCGCGCCGGCCCGGCGGCGGCGCCCGTCCAAGGGCGCGCACGCCGAAGAGGGCCTTGTAGCTGGGGATTCTCCAGAAGTCTCCCGCTAGTCCCGGCATCGTTACTACGATACGCTTCGGGAATATAACTCTCTGCTGACAAAGGTGTCCTGACCTGGTCATTCCGGTAAACAGCAGGATGAAGAGACGAATCCAATACGGCCGGCCAGGTTAGGGAAGGCTCCCAGATAGGTAGGGTCTAGGTAGTTCAACTCCCCGGGAGGAGGGGCCGTGGCAGCTAAAGACGAGGGCGGGCGTGCTTCGCGGCACGAGGATGAGGTGAGCAGCCTTACCGCACAGATCTCCTTCCTCGATGAAGAGATCGCGGTGCTTCGCCGCAGGCTCGCTGATTCACCGCGCCAGGTCCGTCTGCTAGAGGAAAGGCTCCGCGAGACTGAGGCGTCGCTATCGTCGGTCACCGCTCAGAACGAGCGGCTGGCCTCGACGTTGCGCGAGGCGCGAGACCAGATCATCGCGCTCAAGGAAGAGGTCGACCGGCTGGCGCAGCCGCCATCCGGCTTCGGCGTGTTCCTCGCCGCGTGCGAGGACAACACCGCGGACGTGTTCACTGGCGGCCGCAAGATGCGGGTCAACGTCAGCCCCAATGTCGACCTCGACGAGCTCCGGCCCGGCCAGGAGGTCGTGCTCAACGAGGCGCTGAACGTCGTCATCGCCCAGGGCTATGAGACCATCGGCGAGGTCGTCCTGCTCAAGGAGGTGCTCGCCGACGGCGAGCGCGCCCTGGTGATCTCCCACGCCGACGAGGAGCGGATCGTCCGCCTCGCGTCGCCGCTGCTCGACCAGGTGCTGCGCAGCGGCGACTCGCTGCTGCTGGAGCCGCGGTCCGGCTACGTCTACGAGCGCATCCCCAAGGCCGAGGTCGAGGAGCTCATCCTCGAAGAGGTCCCCGACATCTCCTACACCGACATCGGCGGCCTGGGATCGCAGATCGAGCAGATCCGCGACGCGATCGAGCTGCCCTACCTGCACGCCGACCTGTACCGCGAGCACCAGCTGCGGCCCCCGAAGGGCGTGCTGCTGTACGGCCCGCCCGGCTGCGGCAAGACGCTCATCGCCAAGGCGGTGGCGAACTCGCTGGCCAAGCAGGTCCAGAAGCAGGCCGCCCGCGCGGCCGCCGCGGGGGAGCCGGCCGAGGCCAAGCCCGCCGAGGGCAAGAGCTTCTTCCTCAACATCAAGGGCCCGGAACTGCTCAACAAGTACGTGGGCGAGACCGAGCGGCACATCCGGCTGGTCTTCCAGCGGGCGCGGGAGAAGGCGTCCGAGGGCATGCCGGTGATCGTGTTCTTCGACGAGATGGACTCGATCTTCCGCACCCGCGGCTCGGGCGTCTCCAGCGACGTCGAGAACACCATCGTCCCCCAGCTCCTGTCGGAGATCGACGGCGTCGAGGGCCTGGAGAACGTCATCGTCATCGGCGCCTCCAACCGCGAGGACATGATCGACCCGGCGATCTTGCGGCCCGGCCGCCTTGACGTCAAGATCAAGATCGAGCGGCCGGACGCCGAGGCGGCCAAGGACATCTTCTCCAAGTACGTCCTCACCGGCCTGCCGCTGCACCCCGACGACGTCAAGGAGCACAACGGCGAGCCGGAGGCCACCGTCGAGGCCATGATCCAGCGGACCGTCGAGCGGATGTACTCCGAGACCGAGGAGAACCGCTTCCTCGAGGTCACCTACGCCAACGGCGACAAGGAAGTCCTGTACTTCAAGGACTTCAACTCCGGCGCCATGATCGAGAACATCGTGGCCCGCGCCAAGCAGATGGCGATCAAGGAGTTCCTCGACACCGGGCAGAAGGGCCTGCGGGTGAGCCACCTGCTGTCCGCCTGCGTGGACGAGTTCTCCGAGAACGAGGACCTGCCCAACACCACCAACCCCGACGACTGGGCGCGCATCTCCGGTAAGAAGGGCGAGCGCATCGTCTACATCCGGACGCTCGTGTCCGGTAAGCAGGGCACCGAGGCGGGGCGGTCGATCGACACCGTCGCGAACACGGGCCAGTACCTCTAGGGGAAGGCCGACCGATGCCGGCGGGCAGCAGCGCCGCGGGAACGCCCCGCGAGCGAACAACCGCCCGCCGGCATTAGGCTGAGTTGCTATGAGCGTCTTGCGGGTCATGGGCACCGAGACCGAGTACGGGATTTCCGTTCCCGGCCAGCCCGGTGCCAACGCGATGGTGACCTCGTCGCAGATCGTCAACGCCTACCAGGCGGCCACCGCCGCCCGGGCGCGCCGTGCCCGCTGGGACTTCGAGGAGGAAAACCCGCTGCGCGACGCGCGCGGCTTCGACCTCGCGCGCGAGACCGCGGACTCCAGCCAGCTCACCGACGAGGACCTCGGGCTCGCCAACGTCATCTTGACGAACGGGGCGCGGCTGTACGTCGACCACGCCCACCCGGAGTACTCCGCCCCGGAATGCACCAACCCGCTGTCGGTGGTGATCTGGGACAAGGCCGGCGAGCGGATCATGGCCGAGGCCGCGTCGAAGGCCGCCACCGTGCCCGGCAGCCACCCCATCCAGCTGTACAAGAACAACACCGACAACAAGGGTGCGTCCTACGGCTGCCATGAGAACTACCTCATGCGCCGCGCGACCCCGTTCGCCGACATTGTCCGCCACCTGACCCCGTTCTTCGTCACCCGCCAGGTCGTCTGCGGGGCCGGCCGGGTCGGGATCGGGGCCGACGGGCGCGGCACCGGCTTCCAGATCAGCCAGCGGGCCGACTTCTTCGAGGTCGAGGTCGGGCTGGAGACGACGCTCAAGCGGCCGATCATCAACACCCGCGACGAGCCGCACGCCGACCCCGAGAAGTACCGGCGGCTGCACGTCATCATCGGCGACGCCAACATGAGCGAGGTGTCCACCTACCTCAAGATAGGCACCACCGCCCTGGTGCTGGCCATGATCGAGGACAAGTTCATCACCGTGGACCTGACGCTCGAGGCCCCCGTGGCTGACCTGCGGGCGGTGTCCCACGATCCCTCCCTGAGCCACCTGGTGACCTTGCGCGGCGGCCGGAAGATGACCGCCGTCCAGCTCCAGGCCGAGTACCTGGAGCTGGCCAGCAAGTACGTCGAGGACCGGTACGGGGACGACGCCGACGAGGCGACCCGTGAGGTGCTGTCCCGCTGGGAGTCGGTGCTGAACCGGCTGTCGGACGACCCGATGCAGCTGTCGCGCGAGCTGGACTGGGTCGCCAAGCTGGAGCTGCTCGAGGGCTACCGCAGCCGCGACGGCCTCGCCTGGGACCACCCCAAGCTCCAGCTGTTCGACCTGCAGTACTCCGACGTGCGCCAGGAGCGCGGCCTGTACAACCGGCTGGTGAGCCGGGGCCGGATGGTGCGGCTGGCCGACGACTCCGCGATCGACTGGGCGATCGACAACCCGCCGGAGGACACCCGGGCCTACTTCCGGGGCCGTTGCCTGCGCCAGTACTCCGAGTCGGTGGCCGCCGCGTCCTGGGACTCGGTGATCTTCGACGTCCCCGGCCGCGAGTCGCTGCAGCGCGTCCCGACCCTTGAGCCGCTGCGCGGCACCCGGGCGCACGTGGGCGACCTCCTCGATCGCTGCCGCACGGCGGCCGACCTCGTCAACGCGCTGACGGCCCACGAGTAGCGCGCCGCCCGGGGGCGCCGCCCCCGGGCGCCCCTCGGCCGCGGTTTCGCTGCTAGGTGAAATCGCATGCCTAGTGCTAGTTACGCCGCTGGTGAGGATTGGATCAAGCCGTCGCGGGCGAGGATAACGTTGGAGCGACAGGGGCCAGCCCCCTGGAGACGGAGGTACCACGATGGCAACGAAGGACACCGGCGGGCAGAAGCAGACCAACCGCCGGACCGACGAGACCGACGAGGCCGAGGCCAGCACGACCGACGAGGTCAAGGAGCGGCACGAGAAGCTGTCGGACGACGTCGACTCCATCCTCGACGAGATCGACGAGGTCCTTGAGGAGAACGCCGAGGAGTTCGTCCGTTCCTACGTCCAGAAGGGCGGTCAGTGAGCAGTAGAGTTCTGCTCACCAGGGTCGCCGACGGCAAGCAGGGGTCGCAGACGTGAAGCAGGGAGGGCCGCGTGGCAGGCATTAGTGACGGCAGGGGTTGGCAGCCGGCGGCGTTCATGGAGCCCCGGATCGCCTCGTTCACCGACTTCCTGGCCGCGAACTCGCCTGACTTGCTGCCGGGCACCCGCGGCCTCTCGCTGCCCGCCACGCCGGGGGCCAGCGACATGGTCAAGGACCTGCCCCACGCCACCACCATCGTCGCGGCCACCTGCCAGGGCGGAGTCGTGCTGGCGGGCGACCGGCGGGCGACCGGCGGCAACGTCATCGTCAAGCGCGACGTGGAGAAGGTGTTCCGCAGCGACGAGTACTCCGCGGTCGCGATCGCGGGCGTGGCCAGCATCGCCCTGGAGTTCACCCGGCTGTTCCAGGTCGAGCTCGAGCACTACGAGAAGATGGAAGGCCGCTCGCTGTCCCTGGAGGGCAAGGCGAACCGGCTCGGCTCGATGGTCCGCGGCAACATCGCGCTGGCCATGCAGGGCCTGGCCATGATCCCGCTGTTCGCCGGGTACGACGAGGAGCGGGGAGCGGGGCGGATCTTCAGCTACGACGTGGCCGGCGGCCCCTATGAGGAGTACCGGTTCTACTCGATCGGCTCGGGCTCGGTCTTCGCCAAGAGCGCGCTCAAGAAGCTCTACTCCGATGACATGCCCGCCGAAGACGCCATGCTCGCCTGCGTGCAGGCGCTCTACGACGCCGCCGACGACGACTCCGCGACCGGCGGGCCCGACCTGACCCGGCGGATCTTCCCGGTGGTCACCGTGATTACCGGCGACGGGTTCCGGCGGCTGCCCGATCCCGAGGCGGCCGAGTACGCCCAGCAGGTCGTCGATAGCCGCATGCAGTCGCCCGACGGCCCGCTCGCGGCCCTGCGTTCCAGCTAGCACAGCGCGCCACCTGGCCGCCCCGCTAGCCGGGCCCGGCCGGCTCCCCACCCGCCACTCATCACCAAGCAAAGGAAGCGCTCGCGGTGTCCATGCCGTTCTACGTGTCGCCTGAGCAGGCGATGCGCGACAAGTCCGAGTATGCGCGCTCTCGTATCGCCCGGGGGCGCAGTTGCGTGGCGCTGCAGTACACCGGCGGGATCCTCCTGGTGGCGCCGAACCCGTCCCGCGCGCTGCACAAGATCAGCGAGCTGTACGACCGCATCGCGTTCGCCGCGGGCGGCCGGTACAACGAGTACGAGGCCCTGCGCAAGGCCGGCATCACCTACGCCGACGTGACCGGCTACCAGTTCGACCGCCGCGACGTGACCGCCCGGGCGCTGGCCAACTGGTACGCCCAGACGCTCGGCACCATCTACACCGAGAGCCAGAAGCCGTACGAGGTCGAGCTCGTGGTCGCCGAGGTGGGAGCCACCCCGGCCGACGACCAGATCTACCGGATTACCTTCGACGGGTCGGTCTCCGACGAGCCCGGCTTCGTGGCGTTCGGCGGCCAGGCCGACCAGGTGGCCGCCCGCCTGAAGGAGAAGTTCTCTGACGGCCTGTCGCTCGCCCAGGCGCTCGGCGCGGCCCTGGAGGCGCTGACCCCGCCCCCCGCCACCGGCTCGGCGTCCTCCTCGTCGTCGGCGTCCTCGTCCTCGTCGTCGTCCTCCGCGGCGGCGACGGCGGCGGCGGCTGGCAACGGCGAGCTGACCGCGGCCGGCCTGGAGGTGGCGATCCTGGACCGGGCGCGCGACCACCGCACGTTCCGCCGCCTGCGCGGCGCCCCCTTGGAAGAGCTGATGGCCGAGGCCCGCAGCGGCGCCGCCGACGACGCCCCCGCCACCGGCAGCGCGGCGGCCGATGCCGCCGCCGCCGAGGCGGGCGAGCCGGAGGGAACCGCCTCGCCGCCGCCGTCGGCTGGCCACGATGACACCCCGCCGACCGGCCCGGCGCCGGGCGGCAACGACGGCTCCCCGCGGCTCTAGCCCCGGGCAGGCGCCCGGGAAGGAAAATCGCCCCCGCCCGGCTTGCGGCCGCCGGGCAGGGGCGATGTCAGGGCCGGCCCGGGCGGGCCGGGCTCGCTACAGCGGGATGTTGGCGTGCGCGCCCTTGCCCGCCGGGGCCAGCGCGATCGCGGTGGCCAGCGCCCGCGCCGTCGCCGCCGGGGACACGACCTCGTCGATGACGCCGATCTCGATCGCCCGGTCCAGGCTGCCCACGGTCTTCTCGTGCTCGGCCGCCAGCTCCTGCTCGGCCTCGTGGACCTGCTCCGGCGGCACCGTCGCGAGCTTGCGCTTGTGCAGGATGCGGATCGCGGCCACCGCCCCCATGACGGCGATCTCGGCCCCGGGCCACGCCAGCACCCGGGTCGCGCCGAGCGACTTGGCGTTCATCGCGATGTAGGCGCCGCCGAACGCCTTGCGGGTCACCAGCGTCACCCGCGGCACGCGGGCCTCCGCGAACGCGTGCAGCAGCTTCGCGCCCCGCCGGACGACGCCATCCCACTCCTGGCCCACGCCCGGCAGGTAGCCCGGCACGTCCACCAGCACGATCAGCGGCACCCCGAACGCGTCGCAGAACCGCACGAACCGCGCCGCCTTCTCGCCCGACGCCGCGTCCAGGCAGCCGCCGAGCCGCATCGGGTTGTTGGCGACGACCCCGACGGTCCGCCCGCCGAATCGGCCGAGCGTGGTGACGACGTTCGGCGCCCACCGCGGGTGCAGCTCGATCGCCGTGGCCTCCAGGTCCAGGAGCGGGCCGATGATCCCGTGCACGTCGTAGGCGCGCCGGGGCGAGTCGGGCAAGATCCCCGACAGGTCGCGATCGCCCACCGCGTCGACCGAGATCGCGCCCTGGTCCGCCAGCAGCGACACCAGCGACCGGGCGTAGCCCAGGGCGGCCGCGTCGTCGGCGGCGGCCAGGTGGACCACCCCGGAGCGGCGGCTGTGCACGTCCGGGCCGCCGAGCCGCTCCATGTCGACGTCCTCGCCGGTCACCGAGCGGACGACATCCGGGCCGGTCACGAAGATCCGGCCGTGGCCGGACAAGATGACGATGTCGGTCAGGGCCGGCCCGTAGGCGGCGCCGCCGGCCGCCGGGCCGAGCACCACCGAGATCTGCGGGATCACGCCCGACGCCATGGTCATCGCGGCGAAGACGGTCCCGACGCCGTCCAGGCTGGCCACGCCCTCGGCGAGCCGGGCGCCGCCGGAGTGCCACAGGCCCACGACCGGGACCCCCCGGGCCACGGCCTCGGCGTACGCCCCGGTGATGACCTTGCAGCTCTCCGTGCCGGTGGCGCCGCCCTGGATGCGCGGGTCAGAGGCGAACGCGACGGTGCCGCTGCCGTCGATCGTGCCGGCCGCGGCGATCGCGCCGGCGCCCTCGGGCGCCGCCAGCACGCTCATGGTGCCCGGGTCGAACAGCGCCTCCAGCCGGGCCATCGGGTCGCGGGGCAGGTACACCGGGGCAGTGCCGGCCGGGGCGGTGCCGCCCGGGGCCGGCGCGGTGCCGGCCGGGGTGGCCTTGGCGGCGATGGTCTCGTCTACTGCGGTCATGGATCAAGCCTCCTGGGAACCGGGTGAAGCGGAACCGGATGCCGGCACGTACTCGGTGAACGCGAGCGCGACGTTGTGGCCGCCGAAGCCGAAGGAGTTGTTCACGACCGCCATCGGCGTGCCGTCGGCCGCCGGGACCAGGGGAGTGGCCTTGGTGGCGATCTCGATCGTGAGGTCGTCGTCCGGGTCGTCGAGGTTGATCGTCGGCGGCGCGAGCCGCATCCGCAGGGCCATGACGCAGGCGATCGTCTCGACCGCGCCCGACGCGCCGAGCAGGTGCCCGGTCATGGACTTGGTGGCGCTCACGACGACGCCGGAGGACTCGCCGAGGGCGGCGCTGATCGCCTTCGCCTCCAGCGGGTCGCCCTCGGGGGTGGAGGTGGCGTGCGCGTTCAGGTGCGCCACCTGCGCGGGCGCGATGCCCGCGTCCTGCAGGCAGTACCGGATCGCCCGCTCGATGCCGGCGCCGTCGGGCGCCCCGTGGGCGATGTGGTAGGCGTCGGACGTGTACCCGGCCCCGGCCGCGACCGCGTAGATCCGGGCGCCGCGGGCGACGGCGTGCTCCTCGGACTCCAGGACCACGATGCCCGCGCCCTCGCCGAGCACGAACCCGTCGTGGCCCTTGTCGAACGGCCGCGAGGCCCGCTCGGGGTCGTCGTTGCGCGACACGCACATGGCCCGCATGGCGCAGAACGCGCCGAGGTTGAGGGGCAAGATGGCCGCCTCCGACCCGCCCGCCACGACCACGTCGGCCCGGCCGGAGCGGATCATGTCGATGCCGTAGCCGATGGCCTCGGCCCCGGACGCGCAGGCGCTGACGGTGGCGTGCGCCCCGGCCCGCGCCCCGAACTCGATGCTGATCCAGCCGGCCGCGCCGTTGGGCATCAGCATCGGGACGGTGAACGGCGAGATGCGGTTCCAGCCCTTGTCGCGCAGCGTGTCGTAGGCCTCCAGGGTGGACCCGATCCCGCCGATCCCGCTGGTCACCGCGACCCCGAGCCGCCACGGGTCAACCGTGGGGGACCCGGCGTCGGCCCACGCCTCGCGGGCGGCCACCAGGGCGAGGGTCTCGCACCGGTCCATGCGCCGCGCCTGCACGCGGCCGACCACGGCGACGGGGTCGGCCGCGGCGGGCGCGGCGATCTTCACCGGCAGCGAGTCGATCCACGACTCGGTGAGGCGCTCCACCCCGCTGGTGCCGGCGAGCATCGCCGACCAGGTCGACGTGACATCGCCGCCAAGCGGCGTAGTCGCGCCGAGCCCGGTGATGACGACACTGGGTGCCCGGCCCCCGGCCTGATCGGTCTTGCTCACTGGAAGTCTCTCCCTCGGGTAGTTTCTGCTTGCTGGCGCGGCGGAAGCCTCAGACGCCCTTACTGACGAAGTTGACGACGTCCTGGACGGTCTTCAGGTCCTTGAGCTGGTCGTCCGGGATCTCCACGCCGAACTTGTCCTGCGCCGCCACGGCGATCTCGACCATCGACAGTGAGTCGATGTCGAGGTCGTCGACGAAGGTCTTCTCCGGGGTGACCTCATCGGCCGGGACGCCCGCGATCTCCTCGATGATCTCGGCCAGGCCGGAGAGGATCTCCTGCTCAGTCACTATGTGCTCCTTGGGTTCTGAGGGGGGTGGGTTAACTTGCGCTTACGGTAGCGTGATCACCTGCGACGCGTAGGACAACCCCGCGCCGAAGGCGATCAGCAGTGCCGGGGTCCCCGACTCCAGTCGTCCTTGCTCCGTCATCCGTGCCAGCGCGAGCGGGACCGACGCCGACGAGGTGTTCCCCGCGTGGATGATGTCATCGGCCACCCGCTCCCGGGGGATGCCCAGCTTGCGCGCGATCGCCTCGACGATCCGCAGGTTGGCCTGGTGCGGGACGAACGCGGTGATGTCCGACGGCTTGACCCCGGCCCGCTCGCACGCCTCCAGCGCGACCGGCGCGAGCGCGGTGGTCGCCCAGCGGAAGACCGCCTGCCCGTCCTGCTTCATCGCCCCGGTCCGGCCGGTGACCTGGATCTTGTTCCCCTGGTCGCCGGCGCTGCCCCACACGACCGGTCCGATCCCGGACGGCTCGCCCGGGGCGGTCGCGGTCACGACGGCCGCGCCGGCCCCGTCGGCAAAGATGATGCAGGTGGACCGGTCGTCCCAGTCGACCCAGTCGCTCATCTTCTCGGCCCCGATGACCAGCACGCCCCGCGCGCTGCCCCCCCGGACCAGGTCCGCCGCGGTGCCCAGCGCGTAGCAGAAGCCCGCGCAGGCCGCGTTGAGGTCGAACGCTCCCGGCGCGGTGATGCCGAGCCGGTAGGCGGCGACGGCCGCGACGCTCGGCATCGGCAGCAGGCTGCTGCACGTCGCGACGATGACCAGGTCGATGTCGGCCGGGGACAGGCCGCTGGCCGCCAGGGCCTTGCCGCCCGCGGCCACCGCCATGTCGGTGACGGACTCCTCCGGGCCGGCGATCCGCCGGCTCTCGATCCCGACCCGGGCCCGGATCCACTCGTCGTTCGTGTCGACCCGCTTGGCCAGGTCGTCGTTGGTGACGACGGTGTCCGGCTGGTAGCCGCCGAAGGCCGTGATGCGCGCGCCGGTCATTTATGCCTCCCTCGCGCCCGCGGCGCCCTGGTCGCCGGTGGCCGGCTGCAGGCGGGCCAGCGGCCGCCCCGCGCCGACCGGGTCGCCGTCCTCGGCGAGCCACTCCACGATGACGCCGCCCTGCCCGGCCGTCACCGGCACCGGCCCGCTGCGCGCGTCCACCTGCCCGAGCACCGCGCCCGACTCGACCAGGGCGCCCGGCTCGAGGCCGGCCGGGCGGAACTTCCCGCCCGCCGGGGCCACCACGATCCGCCATTCGGGCGAGTGCCCGGCCGCGGCGTGGTCCCCGCCGCTGGCGGGGTTGTGCGCCCGGATCATCGCGGCCGCCGCGTCCAGCTGGTCCGGCGTCTTGAGGGCTAGCAGCTCCATGCCCGGCAGCGCCCGCTTGGCCAGGTTGGCCAGGGTGCCCCCGGGGACCAGCTCGACCAGCGCGGTCACCCCGATGTCGGACATCGTCTCCATGCACAGGTCCCAGCGGACCGGCGCGGCGACCTGGGCGACGATCCGCTCCACCCAGTTCACCCCGGACGTCACGACCGCCCCGTCCCGGTTGGACAGCAAGGTGATGGCCGGGTCCTTGACCACGACCCGCATCCCCGCCGCCACCGCGAGCGCGTCGACGGCCGGGCCCATGTGCTCGGTGTGGAATGCCCCGGCCACCTTCAGCGCCCGCAGCCGCGCGCCGGCCGGCGGGCTGGCCGCCAGGGCCGCCAGCTGCTCCGGGGTGCCCCCGGCCACGACCTGCCCGGCCCCGTTCACGTTGGCCGGGGTCGCGCCCGCGGCCGCGATCGCCGCCAGCACCTCGTCGGTGTCGCCGCCGAGGACGGCGGTCATCCCGGTCGGGGTGGCGTTGCACGCCTCGCGCATCGCGTTCCCGCGCACGGTGGTGAGCGCGATGGCGTGGGCGGGGGACACGACGCCGGCGATCGCGCCGGCCGCGAGCTCGCCGACGCTGTGGCCGGCGGCCGCGTCGGGCTCGGGCAGCAGCGCGGCGACCGCGAGGGCGGCCGCGACGAGCAGGGGCTGCGCCACGGCGGTATCGGTGATCTCGTCGGCCTGGCCCGTCGTGCCCAGCCGGGCCAGGTCGCGGCCGGCCAGCTCGGACCAGGCGCCGATGTTCTCGGCGACGCCGGGGATTTCGAGCCAGGGAGACAGGAAGCCAGGCGTCTGGGCACCCTGTCCGGGGGCGGTGAGAATCAGCACGTTGTTAACCTTGCCCTGTAGGTGTCCCCCAGGCAGGTGCCAAGCGGGCCAAAGTTTAGCGCGATGGCTTTGTAGGTTACCTCCAATTACCGTTCATCGCGGCGTTACCAAACGGTCACCCGGGACGGTCGCCGGCCTGCCCTGATCCTCCGCGGGGCCCCGGCCGGGCGCAGGCGACGCGGGCCGGCGCCGGGGCGCCGTTAGCGGCCCGGGCGATCACCTGGCACTCTGGATCTCGTGCGAGCGAGGCGGCAGGGCGGGACCGGGGGGCCGGGTGGCCCCGCGGCCCCGGCGCGGGTGCACCCGCAGACGCTGGAGCGGATCGAGCGGTCGATGGGGACGCTCGGCACGGCGGCGATCGCGGCGATGGACGAGCGGCTGCCGTGGTTCCGGCGGATGTCGGCGGAGAACCGGTCCTGGCTGGGGCTGGTGGCGCAGGCGGGCATCGCCGCGTTCGCCGACTGGATCCGCCACCCCGAGCGCTCCCGGCCCGCCGCCACCGAGGTGTTCGGCACCGCGCCGCGCGAGCTGGCCCGGGCGGTCAGCCTGCAGCACGCGGTGGAGATGGTCCGGGTGATCATCGACGTGGTCGAGAGCCAGGTCGATGAGCTCGCGGCCCCCGAGGCGCCCGGGGCGCAGGCCGAGCTGCGCGAGGCGGTCCTGGTCTACGCGCGGGAGATCGCCTTCAGCGCCGCCCAGGTCTACGCGCGCAGCGCCGAGGCCCGCGGCGCCTGGGATGCCCGGCTGGAGGCCCTCGTGGTCGACTCCCTGGTCCGGGGGGAGTCCCAGGAGTCCATGCACTCGTGGGCATCGGCCCTGAACTGGTCGTCGTCCCCGGTCGCGGTCATCGTCGGGACCCTGGAGGGCGAGGACGCCGAGCCGGTCATCGACGAGCTGCGCGCCCAGGCCCGCCGGTCCCGGCTTGACCTGCTGGCCGGGGTCCAGGGCGGCCGCCTCATCGTGGTCCTCGGCGGCACCAGCGAGCCGCTGGCGGTCGCCGAGCGGATCGCGGGCCTGTTCGGTTCGGGGCCGATCGTCGCCGGGCCGCCGGTCAAGGACCTCCGGTCCGCGTCCGCCTCCGCCCGGGCCGCCCTGGCCGGGCTGCGGGCGGCTCCGGCCTGGCCGGACGCCCCCCGCCCGGCCAGCTCGGAGGAACTGCTGCCCGAGCGTGCCCTCGACGGCGACCAGCAGGCCGCCGGAGTCCTGGTCACCGGGGTCTACCAGCCGCTGCTGGCCGGCGGGGCGGCGCTGCTGGACACCCTCACCGCCTACCTGGAGCAAGGGTCGTCGCTGGAGGCGACCGCCCGGCTGCTGTTCGTCCACCCCAACACCGTCCGCTACCGGCTGCGGCGGGTCACCGAGCTGACCGGCTTCACCCCGTCCGAGGGCCGCGACGGCTTCACCCTCTGGATCGCCATCACCCTCGGCCGCCTGGCCGCCGCCCGCGGCTAGCCCGGACGGCCCGGGCCGTCCGCTACCCGAGGGCCTCCGAGACCGGCTGGTCCAGCTTGTACCGGGCGATCGCGGCGGCCGGGACCGAGCGGTCGACCGCGCCGGAGCGGGCCAGCTCGGCCAGCACCGCCAGGGTGATCGACTCGGCGTCCACCTGGAAGTAGCGCCGGGCGGCCGGGCGGGTGTCGGAGAAGCCGAACCCGTCGGTCCCCAGCGACGTGTAGGGCCCCGGCACCCAGCGGGCGACCTGGTCGGGCACCGCCCGCATCCAGTCCGACACCGCCACCACCGGGCCCGGGGCCTCGCTCAGGGCCGGCCCCAGGGCGGAGGTCAGGTAGGGCACCCGCGGCGGTGCGGCCGGGTTCAGCAGGTTGTGCGCCTCGCACGCCAGCGCGTCGCGCCGCAGCTCCGTCCAGGACGTGGCGGACCACACCGACGCCGCCACCCCCCAGTCGGCCGCCAGCAGCTCCTGCGCCCGCAGTGCCCACGGGAGCGCCACCCCCGAGCCGAGGACCTGCGCGAAGAGCTGGGGCCGGTCGCGCCCGGCGAACAGGTGGTCCGCGGTGGCGTACCGGTACAGCCCGCGCACGATGCCTTCCTCAAGCCCCGCCGCCGGCGGCGCGGCGGGCTGCGGGTACGGCTCGTTGTAGACGGTCAGGTAGTAGAAGATGCTCTCCCCGTCGGGATGGGACGCCGTGGCGTCGTACATGCGGCGCAGCGCCTCGCGGACGATGACCGCGATCTCGTACGCCCAGGCCGGGTCGTAGCTCACGCACGCCTCCGACACCGACGCCAGCAGCGGCGAGTGCCCGTCGTTGTGCTGCAGGCCCTCGCCGGTCAAGGTGGTGCGCCCGGCCGTGGCCCCGAGCAGGAACCCGCGCCCGAGCTGGTCGCCCAGCGCCCACATCTGGTCCCCGGTCCGCTGCCAGCCGAACATCGAGTAGAACACGTAGACCGGGATCATGGGCGTGGCGTGGGTGGCGTAGGAGGTGCCCGCGGCGATGACCGAGGCCATCGCGCCCGCCTCGGAGATGCCCTCGTGCAGGATCTGCCCGGTGACGGACTCCTTGTACGACAGCAGCAGGTTGCGGTCGACCGCCTCGTACGCCTGGCCGAGCGGGGAGTAGATCTTCGCGGTCGGGAACAGCGAGTCCATGCCGAACGTGCGGGCCTCGTCCGGGATCACCGGCACGAACCGGTCCCCGATCGCGGGGTCCTTCATCAGGTCCTTCAGCAGCCGGACGAACGCCATCGTGGTGGCCACCGACTGCTTGCCCGAGCCCCGCCGCAGGTCCTCGAACGTCGACGCCGGCGGCTGGGCGAGCGGCTTGGCCCGCGTCACCCGCCGGGGGAGCACCCCGCCGAGGGCGGCCCGGCGCTCCTTCATGTACTGGATCTCGCCGGAGCCCGGCCCCGGGTGGTAGTACGGGGGCACCTCCGCCTCCAGGGCGGAATCGGGGATCGGCAGGTACAGCCGGTCGCGGAACTCCCGCAGCTCATCGCGGGTGAGCTTCTTCATCTGGTGGGTGGCGTTGCGCGCCTCGAAGTCCTTGCCGAGCGTCCAGCCCTTGATCGTGTGGGTCAAGATCACCGTGGGCTGGCCGACGTGCTCGCGGGCCGCCTTGAACGCCGCGTAGACCTTGCGGTAGTCGTGCCCGCCGCGCGACAGGTTCCGCAGCTCGTCATCCGGCAGGTGCGCGACCATGGCCCGCAGCCGCGGGTCGGAGCCGAAGAAGCGCTCCCGGATGTACGCGCCGGACTCCACGCTGTAGGTCTGGAACTGCCCGTCGGGGGTGGTGTTCATCGCGTTGACGAGCACCCCGTCGGTGTCCTGGGCGAGGATCGGGTCCCAGTCCCGGCCCCAGATGACCTTGATCACATTCCAGCCGGCGCCGCGGAAGTACGACTCCAGCTCCTGGATGACCTTCCCGTTGCCGCGGACCGGGCCGTCGAGCCGCTGGAGGTTGCAGTTGATGACGAACGTCAGGTTGTCGAGCTCCTCGCGCGCCGCCACCCCGATCGCGCCGAGCGCTTCCGGCTCGTCCATCTCGCCGTCGCCGAGGAACGCCCACACGTGCGACCGCGACGTGTCGCGCAGCTGGCGGTGGAGCAGGTAGCGGTTGAAGCGGGCCTGGTAGATGGCGTCGATCGCGCCCAGCCCCATGCTGACGGTCGGGAACTCCCAGAAGTCCGGCATCAGCCGCGGGTGCGGGTAGGACGGCAGGCCGCCGCCGGGGGTGGACCGCTCCTGGCGGAAGCCGTCGAGCTGCCGCTCGGTCAGCCGCCCCTCCAGGAACGCGCGGGCGTAGATGCCGGGCGCGGCGTGCCCCTGGATGAACACCTGGTCACCCGACTCGCCGTGGTCCTTGCCCCGGAAGAAGTGGTTGAAGCCGACCTCGTACAGGCTCGCGGCGCTGGCGTAGGTGGCGATGTGCCCGCCGACGCCCGCCCCGCCGGGCCGGTTGGCCCGGGACACCATGATCGCGGCGTTCCAGCGGATGTAGGCGCGGATGCGCCGCTCGACGTGCTCATCGCCCGGGAACCACGGCTCGCTCTCGGGCCCGATCGTGTTGATGTAGTCGGTCGAGCGCAGCGCGGGCACCCCCACCTGCTGCTCGCGTGCCCGCTCGAGCAGGCGCAGCATGAGGTAGCGCGCCCGCCCCCGGCCGCGCTCGCGGGTGACGGAGTCGAAGGAGTCGATCCACTCCCTGGTCTCCTCGGGGTCGATGTCAGGCAGCTGGGTGGGCAGCCCGTCGTTGATGATCGAGTAGCGCTGACGTCCGGAAGCCACGAGCGGTAACCTCGCTTCGAGATTGTGACTGTCGTCTCTATGAACGGTAACGTCAACAGGTGACTCGCCTCCCGGCGGCGCGCGGTTGTCGCCCGTCCGGGACGAAAAAAGGCAGACTCGGTTACTGTGAGTAGCCTCAGGGCAGCCTGGGAAGGTCAGCAAGCACAGCGGGAAGGTCAATAAATGGTGCCGGTTTCACCGCCACCGGGGATTGCCACTTGCGCATGAGGCCAACCCAGTGTGAACTGTCCCAACAAGAAGTACAGACGCGGACGTCGGGGCTCACGGGCGCCGGGGAACGCGGGGAAGGATTCGGGAGGAAAGTCAGTGAGCGCGACCGCGCGCCAGGCGCAGGACGAACGCGGCCAGGCCGAACGGCTCGGAATCAAGCCGGGCCAGGTGGTGCAGGAAATCGGGTACGACATCGATTGCGATGAGGAGCTGCGTGACGCGATCACCTCGATCGAGAACGTCGAGCTCGTGGACGAGGACTACGAGGACGTGGTCGACGTGGTCCTCATGTGGTGGCGGGACGACGACGGCGACCTCGTGGACGCGCTGGTCGACGCGATTAGCCCGCTCGCCGACGGGGGCTACATCTGGCTGCTCACGCCCAAGGCGGGACGGCCAGGTCACGTTGAGCCGAGCGACATCGGCGAGGCCGCACCTACCGCCGGCCTGTCCCAGACCTCAAGCGTGAGCGCGGCCCGGAACTGGTCCGGCTCCAGGCTGGTGGCACCCAAGGCCAAGCGTTAAGCCCGTCCGGCGGCCCCCAGGCCCCTCTCGCGGGTGATTCTGGCAAACTTGCCGTGTCGCAGTCCCGGCACGAGAGGAACCGCCAGTGACCGTCGAGATCGGGGACGAGGCCCCGGACTTCGAGCTTCCCGACCAGCACGGCGCGCCCGTGAAGCTGTCGAGCTTCCGCGGCGGCAAGAACGTCGTGCTGGTTTTCTACCCGCTTGCCTTCAGTCCGGTGTGCAGCGGGGAGCTCTGCGCCCTGCGTGAGGACTTCCCCGAGGTCACCGGCGAGGACGCGGTGCTGCTGACGGTGTCGGTGGACTCCATGTTCACCCACCGGGCGTGGGCCGACGCGGAGCACTTCCAGTTCGGCCTGCTGGCCGACTTCTGGCCGCACGGCTCCGTCGCCTCGGCCTACGGCGTGTTCGACGAGGCGCGGGGCCTGGCCACCCGGGGCACCTTCATCATCGACAAGGCGGGCGTCGTGCGCTGGAAGGTGGTCAACCCGATCCCGCAGGCCCGCGACATCGCTGACTACAAGGCGGCCCTCGCGGCGCTCGGCTGAGGCGATACCCGCCCGATCATGCGTATTCCGGCCCGTGGCGGGTAGCCGCCCGTCAAGAACGGAAAGGGAGACGGGATACCAATGATCACGCTCACGGCCATCATCGCCTGGATTATCACCGGCCTCATCGTCGGCGGCCTCGCGCACCTGCTGGTGCCGGGCCGTAACCGCATCGGGTTCATCCGGACCGTGCTGTTCGGCGTCGTCGGCGCGATCGTCGGCGGCATCGTCACCGCCGCCGTGCTCGGGGCCGGCCACCTGATCATCACGTTCATCGTGGCCCTGGTGGTGGCCGCGCTGCTGATCGGCCTCGACACCCGCGGGTACGGCAGCCGCTACTCCCGCCGCCGGCCCCGGCGCACCACCCGCCGGTACTCGCGGCGCTGGGCCCGCCGCTAGCCAGCCTGCCGCTCGCTGCCCGGGAGGCCGGCCCCCGCACGGGGGCCGGCCTCCCGTCGTCCCGGGCGGGTCACCGGCCGCCCGCGTTGCCCGCAAAATCCGCGTTTGCCCCGCCGGTGGCGGGTAGTCGCTGACGCGACGGACCGGCGCGGGTCATCCCCGCCGAGGCAAGCGGAAGGTGACCGAGCACGATGAGAAGCACGAGGCCCGCCGGCCCCAACGTCCTGGCCCAGCTGGACTCCCGGCCAGCCACGGCCTTCTACTGGCGGCTGACGCTGCTGTCGACTCTCGGCGGGTTCTTGTTCGGCTTCGACACGTCGAACATCGGCTCCGCCCTCAACTTCATCCCCTACCAGCTCAACGGGTTCGCCCAGGGCTACCTGGTGGCCGGCGCGTCGCTGGGCGCGGCGGCCGGCGCGCTCGCGGCCGGGCCGCTGGCCGACCGGCTGGGCCGCAAGTGGCTGCTCATCGCCGACGCGGCGATCTACGCCCTGGGCGCGCTGCTGTCGGCCTTCACCCCCGACGCGGGCGTCCTGCTGGTCGCGCGCACGCTCATCGGCCTCGCCGTCGGGGGCGACTCTGCCATCGCCACCGCCTACATCGCCGAGTTCGCGCCCCGCAACCGGCGCGGCGCGCTCAGCATCCTCCAGCAGTGGATGATCACTGTTGGCATCCTCACCGCCTACCTCGCCGCCCTGGTCATCCTGCGCATCTGGCCCGGCTCGGCCGGCACCGTCGACTGGCGGGTGATCCTCGGCCTCGGGGCGGTCCCCGCGCTGATCGGCCTCACCTTGCGCAGCGGGATGCCCGAGTCGCCCCGGTGGCTGCTGCGGCACGGCAAGTACGACAAGCTCCGCGACGCCCTGGCCCAGCTCGGGGTGGACGCCTCGGTGGGCGACATCGAGTCCACCGCCCGGGCGCTGGACGAGGAGCAGGCCAAGGTCAAGAACCGGTGGACCCCGGGGGTGCGCCGGGCGCTCGTCGTCGTCTGCGTGTTCTTCGTGTTCCAGCAGATCACCGGCATCAACGTGCCCCTGTACTACGGGCCGAAGCTGCTCGGCAGCCTGTTCCAGTCCGGCGGCTCGACGGTGTCGTCCACCATCGCCGGCGTCGAGGTGACGGCCATCATGACCGCCGTCAACGTGGCCGCCACCTACCTCGCGTTCAAGTACATCGACCGGATCGGCCGTCGCAAGCTCGCGATCGGCGGGTACATCGGCATGGCGGCGTTCGCGCTCGTGTCGGCCGGGGGGCTGTCGATCCTGTCCGGCAACGCCCGCATCGTCGTCGTCGCGATCGGGCTGGACCTGTTCATCGCCTCGTTCGCGGCCGGCGTCGGCGGGACCGGCTGGCTGATCCAGGGCGAGGTCTTCCCGACCTCGGTGCGCGGCCAGGCGGCCGCCGTCGCCGCCGCCGTCGACTGGGTCGCCAACTTCGCCCTGGTCGAGGTCTTCCCGTCCTGGGAGTCGGGCGTCGGGCTGGCCTGGGTGATGGTCAGCTTCGCCGCCCTGTGCGTCCTGGCGATCGTCTTCGTGTTCCGCTTCCTGCCCGAGACCAAGGGCCACTCGGTCGAGGAGATCATCTCGCTCTTCGAGCGGCAGGCTACCGATAGCACCCAGCCCCCTGATCGCCCCGCCGGGCCCGCCGGCGGAGCCCCCATCCCCTCGGAGTCATGACCATGAGAATCGGGTCCGTCATCCTCGTCATCTGGCTGCTCCTCGGCGTCCTCGCGGCCGGGCAGCGGCACTACTTCAACTCCAACCCCAGCTGCACGGACGCGGGGACGATCGTCGTCACCGTCATCGCCGGCCCGCTGAACTACCTCGGCGTCAACCCCAAGGTCGCCTGCAAGTAGCCAGGCCGCCAGCCTGGCCAGCGCGGAGAGGAACTTCCCGGATGCTCGCTCGCACGCCCGGTCACCCCGAGCGGCTCCTGCGCCGGATCGAGGCGGACCTAGAGGGGTCCGTTCCCCGGCTCGCGGTCATGTTCGCGATCTTCGCCCGGCTCACCGCGGGCGAGCGGCCCACCGGCCCGGAGCGGCTCCTTGCCCCGGGCCGGCTCCCGCCCTGGCCCGGGCGGCCCGCCCGGTGGGCCGCCGCCCGCCGGGCCCGGCGATGGCTCGCGCGGGCCGGGCACGGGCTGGGCCGCCGCCCCGCCCTGGTGGCGATCGTCATGTTCGTGGCCGTCATCGGGACGGCGATCGGGTTCGCCGCGAACGCTCCCGCCATCGCCCGCCAGTGCCCCCCGCGCGCGTCCGCCAGCGCCCCCGCCACGACGGGGGCGCCGGCTGGCTGCCCGGTGTATATTACGAGGAAATAGCCCGCCAGGGCCGCTGGCGCGAAGGGGGACGTCCGGGCGATGCCCGTCGAGCACTTCAGCCAGGACGCCACCGAACTGCTGAGCCTCGCTAACCTCGGCGAGGCGAGCTCCCTGGGCGAGGCCCGCTCGCTGAGCAGGCTCGCGAGCCTGGCCGTCGCCCAGGTGCCCGGCTGCTCGGCCGCGCACGCCACCATCTGGCGCGACGGCGAGATGGTCACCAGCGCGGCGACCCACCCGGACGCGGCGGCGCTCGCCGACCTGGAGGCCGCCGGCGCCGACGGTCCGCTGGCCACCGCGGCCCGCGAGGGCGACTCGGTCCGCTGCCCCGACACCCTGGACGAGGACCGCTGGCCGCAATGGCAGGCCGCGGCCCTCACGCGCGGGGTCCGCAGTTCCGAGCACCTGGTGCGGCACTTCCCGCCGATGACGCTCGTGCTGGCGCTGTTCGGGGTCCGCCCGGCCGTCCTGGACGCCGACGCCGCCCCGGTGGCGGAGATGCTGGCCGAGTTCGGCACCGCCGCCCTGGCCAACACCCTGGCCTACGGCGAGGCCCAGCGCACCGCGACCCAGCTGCGCGACTCGGTCGCCGCCCGCGCGGTCACCGACCAGGCCAAGGGCGTCCTCATGCACGCCCTCGGCTGCAGCGCGGAGGAGGCGCTGGCCATCATGCGGCACGAGTCCCAGCAGCGCCACGTGAAGGTCACCGAGGTCGCCGCCCGCGTCCTGGCCGCCTACGGCGCGGACGAGGCTAAGGCCGCCGGGGGCAAGCCCGGCGCGGGAAGGCCAGGCGGGGCCAAGTCCGGCCCAGCTCGCCCCGGCGCCCCGCGCAAGCAGGGCGCCCAGCGCCCCCGCAGCCACCACGCCATCGCGCGGGCCCTCCCCTAAGCAGCGAGCCGGCTTTGCCCGTCTCTGATAACAGCAAGAAATCTACCCTCCGGCTGCCGGACTGCCGTCGGTTCGGCTCGCGCATGTGCATCTAAGCAACGGCACTGCCGCTACCGGCCTAGATAACAGCAAGGCACTCCCCGCCCGGATCACCTGACTGCCGTCGGCTTGGCTCACATGCGCGGCGAATCAACGGCACTTCCGCCGCCGCCCTGATAACAGCAACAGGCGGCGCGCCGCTTGAGGGGGGCGGGGGGGCGGGGGGCAGCCCGCGCCTCGCGGCCGGAAGGCTAGCGGGGAGCCGGCTCCCTGATCGCGTCCAGGATCGCGTCCGCGCCGCGCTCGCGCAGCGTCGCCGCCAGCGCCGCCCCGGTCGCCTCGGGGTCGGTCCCGCATCCGCTGCCGGCCACCCGGACGCGCCCGTCCAGCGAGGTGACCTGGGCGCGCAGGGACACGATGCCCTCGCGGCGGACCGCCAGCGCCCCCACCGGGACCGAGCAGCCGCCGTGCAGCTGCGCCAGCAGCGCCCGCTCGGCCCGCACGGCCGCGTCGGCGCCGGCGTCGCCGAACTCGTTTAGCATGCCCAGCAGCTCCTGGTCGTCCGCGCGGACCTGCACCGCGAGCGCGCCCTGGCCCGGGGAGGGCGGGAAGTCAGCCGGGTCGAGCAGCTCGGTGATCTCGTCATCGAGCCCGAGCCGCCGCAGGCCGCAGGCGGCCAGGACGACCGCGTCCAGCCCGGCCTTGGCCCGCGCCAGCCGGGCGGGCACGTTGCCGCGAATCGGCACCACCTCAATGTCCGGCCGCAGCGCCTTGAGCTGGGCGACCCGCCGCGAGGAGCCGGTCCCCACCCGCGCCCCCGGGGCCAGGCCGGCCAGCGTCGAGCCGCACAGCGCCTCCAGCGGGTCGGCCCGGGGCGGCGTCACCGCGAGCACCAGCCCGTCCGGCGGGGCGGTCGGCAGGTCTTTGAGCGAGTGAACGGCGATGTCGACCCGGCCCGCCAGCAGCTCCGCTTCCAGCGCGGTCGTGAAGACCCCGGTCCGCGTCCCGCCGAGGTCGCGCAGCGACGACTTGCGGTCCCGGTCCCCGTCGGACATCACCGACCTGGCCTTGAAGTGCACGACCGGGCAGCCGCCGAGACGGGCAATCAGCTCCTGCACCATGACCTGCGCGAGCCTGCTGCCGCGCGCTCCGACGATGACGGTCTCCACCCTCAGACATTACCGGACGCGGCCATCTCGGCCCTCGCGCAACAGCCGGCCAGCACGACGAAACCGGCGCGCGGCCGGGAGGCCGCGCGCCGGAAAGGCTCGTAGGTTACCGGGACCGGCTTACCACCGGTACCAGCGACTGCTGCCGCCGCCCGAGCGGAACAGGAAGCCCGCCAGCCACAGGATGAGGGCGATGAGCGCCACCCACCACAGGGCGTGCAGGACGAAGCCGAGTCCGCCGAACAGGAGCACGAGAAGCAGTACGAGTAGAATCAAACCCATGACGGCCTCCTTCTCTCTGGCTGTCGCAGCCGCGTCTTCGGCTGTCGCAGCCACGTGCGGTTACACTCCTAGGCCTACCCGTGCTCGCGGGGATAAACGTTGTCGGCCCGGGTTCCCGCGACGCTCGCGGGAGACCGTGCGGCGCGGGTCGTTCGGTACCGTAATCTGCTGAAAGAGGCCGCGCGGACCGCCACCGGCGGGCCGCTGGGGCCGAGCGCTGGCCGCACGAGCAGACGCGTCGCGACGCGGGGAAGTGGGACATGCCGGGTGTAGGGCCGAACGAGCCCGTCGGTGAGCTGGCGCTGCGCCGCGACGCCTTGCGGCAGGCTGCCGCCATGCCCGGCGCGGACGCGCCGGCGCTGCTGGAGGCGGTGCTGACCGAGCTTGACGGGGCGATTGACACGCTGGCCGGGGCGCCCGGGCAGCAACCAGGCGGGCAGGCCGCCGAGGGGGTCTCGGACGTCGTCCGGGCCGAGCGGCACCTGCTGTACGCCGCCTTCCAGCGGGCCCCCGTGCCGCTGCTGCTCCTGGAGACCGACGGGACCATCCGGCGGGCCAACGGCCGGGCGGCGGAGCTGCTCGGGGCGCCGACCGGCTACGCCACCGGCAAGCCGCTGGCCGTCTTCGTTGACCCGCCGTCGCGGGCCGCCCTGCAGACCCAGCTCGCCGCCGTCGCCCGGACCGGCAAGGCCCGGCAGGCCCGCTGCCGGCTGCTGACCCCCGACGGCACGGCCGAGATCGCCCTGGCCGCCGACCGGGTCGAGGTGCCCGGCGAGCCGTCCCTGATCGAGGTCACCCTCGTGGCCGACCCGCTCGTCGTCAGCCACGCCACCGCCCGCGAGGCCGCGGACGCCCGCGAGGCCGCCGGGGACGGGGCCGCGCAGGACGGGGGCGCCGGGGACGAGGACGGCCCCGTGGTGGCCATCGCGGCGATGGCCCGGCGGATGGACATGGTGACCGCGGTGACCCGCCTGCTGCTGGACAACAGCACGTTCAGCGAGGCGGTCACCCTCCAGCGCTGCGCCCGGCTGCTGTCGGGCGAGATCGCCACCTGGGCGATCGTGGACATGGAGCGGGCCGGGCAGCTGCGGCGCCAGTTCGCCATCGGCCCCCGGGGCGGCCCCAGCGACCAGCTCGCCCGGACGGTCCGCGAGGCCGAGCCCCAGCCCGGGACGGTGCCGTCCCAGGTGCACGCGGGGCGCAAGGCGGTCGTGCTGGCCCACGCCGACGCCGGGGCCCTCGGCACCAGCGCCGACGGGGCGCCGCTCATGCTCAGCCTGGGCGCCACGTCGCTGATCTGCGTGCCCATCTCCGACGGGATCACCAGCTACGGCGCGCTGACCCTGCTGCGGCTGGCGGCCGAGGAGCGGTTCGAGATGGCCGACCTCGCCCTGGCCGAGCAGCTCGGCGAGCACCTGGGGATCGCGATCCGGGTGGACCGGATGTTCCGTCGCCGGTCCGAGGTGGCCGAGGCGCTGCAGGCCAGCCTCATGCCCGCCCGCCTGCCGGACCGGGCGCCGGGCATGGAGTTCGCCGCCGCCTACATCCCGGCGACGAACTGGCCGGAGATCAGCGGCGACTTCTACGACGTGTTCCGGCACGACGACGGCTGGGCGGTCGCCATGGGCGATGTCTGCGGCAAGGGCCAGGACGCGGCCGCGATGACCGCCGCCGCCCGGCACGCCATCCGCGCCCTCGCCTTCCGCGACGGCGGGGCCAAGGAGCCGGCCGACGTGCTCGCCGCCGCCAGCGACGTGCTCCTGGCCGGGGACTACGACGAGCGGTTCGTGACCGCCAAGCTGGCGTTCTTGCGCTGGCGGAACCGCAAGCTGCACGTGCTGCTGGGCAGCGCGGGCCATCCCGGGCCGGCCGTGGTCCGGGCGGACGGGCGGGTTGAGATCCTCGAGGGCGAGGGCATCCCCCTGGGCCTGTTCCCCGACGCCGAGCCCAGCCGGGCGGAGCTGGAGCTGACCGAGGGGGACCTGCTGTTCTTCTACAGCGACGGGGTGACCGACGCGCGCAGCGCCCGCCTCGGCTTCCTGGAGGACCGGCTGGCCGACGAGCTCGCCGCCATGGCGGGCGGCACGGCCGTCGAGACCGTCCGCGCGGTCACCGACCTGGTGACCGAGTTCTCGCGCGGGGAGCTGCGCGACGACGTCACCATGCTGGCGATAAAGGTCGGCGCGGCCAGCGGCTGACCTGCCGCTGGCCGCGCCGGCTGGCCCTGCGCGGGGCCGGTTAGCGCTCGAACGACTCCTCTTCCACGACCTCCGTCACCGGACGGGCGTCGGGCACTGGCTGGTGCTCCACGATGCGCTCTCGCTCCACCACTGGCCGGCGCTCCAGGCCGGGCTCGCGGTCGATGACGCGCTCGCGCACGACCTCCGGCTCCGCCCCCAGGCCCGGCTCGCGCTCGATGATGCGCTCGCGGATCACGACCGGCTGCGGCTCCACGTACCGCTCGCGCTCTATCACCTGCTCGTGGCCGGCGAGCGGGGCCTCGTCGAACGACTGGGTGACGACCGGGATGACCTCGTCGTCCTCCGCCATCGGCTCGGGCGGCAGGCCGGCCTCGGCCCGCGACCGCCCGGGATTGGTCATGACGTACGGCGGCGGCTCTTCCTCGGCCATCTCCGTCACTTCCGTCACCCCCGGGGCGGAACCGCTGGTGCGGCGGACCGTCACCTGCCGGCTCGTCCAGGCACGGCGCTGGAAGTAGAGTCCGACCACGCCGACGATGATCAGGACGTAGCCGACCGTGTGGATGTTAAGGAACGACGGACTGCCGCTGACGGCGAACGCGAGAATGGCGCCGACCGCGATGAGGGCTATGCTGCCGCCCGCTTTCATATCCCGAGCCTCCTTCCGGGGGTGTGTGCGCCCTTCTGCTACCCGGGCGGTGCCACCTCAAGCCAGTGACGAGCGGCCTAGTGCGCGCGGGCGCTGTGCGCGTGGGCGGCGCTGCGGGCGGGGGCGCTCGGCGCGCGGCTGCCGAGCTCCTGGCTGCCGGGCGCCTCGCCGTCGGAGAGCTTGCTCCGCAGGTGCGCGAGCGAGCGGGACAGCAGCCGGGATACGTGCATCTGGGAGATGCCGAGCCGCGCGCCGATCTCCGCCTGGGTGAGGTTGCCGTAGAAGCGCATCACCAGGATCCGCTGCTCGCGCTCGGGCAGCTCCGCCCAGTGCGTCGCGACCGCCTCCATGTCGATGGTCTGGTCGAACTCCGGGTCCTCCTCGCCCAGCACGTCCCCCAGGTGGGCCGGGTCGTCCCGGTCGCCCAGCGGCGCGTCGAGTGAGTAGGCGCTGAACACCATGTCCGCCTGGCGGGCCTCGGTCAGGTCCTCGGGGGTGATCTCGAGCCGCTCGATCAGCTCCTCGTCGGTCGGTGCCCGCCCCAGCTGGTGGGTCATCAGCTCGGTGACCTTGCGCAGCTCCAGCAGGAGCTCCTGGGCCGACCGGCGAACGTGGACCTGCCAGCGCTTGTCGCGGAAGTGCCGCTTGATCTCGCCGCTGACGCAGGGCATCGCGTAGGCCACCAGGCCGTGCCCGATCTCGGGGTCGTAGTTGTTGATCGCCTTGAGCAGGCCGACGTAGCCCACCTGCATCAGGTCCTCGGTCGGCTCGGGGCTGCCGCGGTACTGCCGCACGCAGGCGCGGACCAGCCGCTCGTGCCGGGCCACCAGGATCTCGCAGGCAATGGCGCGCTGCTCGCTGTCCGGCGCGTACTGGCGGAACCGCATCAGCAGCTCGTCGTCAGACATCGCCTCAAGCAATGAGCGCAGGCTCAGGTCCGCCACGGGCTCGTATCCGGTTCGCATGGTCATCTCCACTGGGTTCGAGAATGACTTCCGCTGTGAGGATGCCCGCTCCTAGAGCAATAAACATCAAGTTTTGTGACCTGCGTCACGCCGCGGGATGCCTGGATGTCGCTACTTACGTATTGCGTCCGGATAGCAGCTATTTCCACGGGCTGGTGGTACGGTTTGTGGATCGCGGGACGTCGTGGGCTCCGGGGAGGGCGGTGATCATGGCGCGCAGCGGGGATACAGGCGTGGCTTCGTCCGGCACTCTGACCATGCCAGCCGTTCCTCCGGAAATGGACCCGGCCACGAAACCGGTCCCGGCCGCGAGCATGCCTGGGCAGGAACTGCCCGCCACCTCCGCGTCCCTGGAAGCGTCACTCCTGGAAACACCGTCCCTGAAAGTAGCGTCCCCGAGCGCGGCGCCCCTGAAAGCAGAGTCCCTCGACGCCGGGATCGACCCGGCGGCCGGGCTGGACATCGCCGTCCGCTACCGCCCGGCCGGCACCGGCAGTGCGTCTGGAAACGGCAGTGCGTCTGGAAACGGCAGTGTCCCCGGAAACGGCAGTGCCCCGGGAAGCGATGTCGCCGGGGACTGGTACGACGTCCTCGCGCTGCCCGGCGGCGACCTGCTGCTCGTGGTCGGCGACATCGCCGGGCACGCCGCCGTCGCGGCCGGCGGCATGATCGCTACCCGCGACGCCCTTCGCGCGCTCGCCGCGTCCGGGGCGGACCTGCCGGAGCTGCTGGCCGGGGTCAATGGCGGGGCGTGCCACCCGGTCGACGGCCTCACCGGCACCGTCGTCTGCGGCCGGCTCGACCCCGCCACCGGGGTCCTGCGCTGGGCGCGGGCGGGCCACCTGCCGCCGGTCCTGGTCCGGGACGGGGAGGCCTGGCCGCTGGACCTGCCGGCGGGCCTCATGCTCGGCGTCGACCCGGGCGCCCGGTACCAGGTGGCGACCGTGGCACTGCAGCCGGGCGACGCCCTCGTGCTCTATACCGACGGCCTCGTCGAGCGCCGGGCCGCGTCGATCGACGACAGCCTCGCGGAGCTCACGGCCGCCGCCATCCCGGCCGGCCCGGGCGCCGACGCGCACGCCGCCCGGATCCTCAGCCGGGCCGCCTCCGACACCGGCGACGACGCCTGCCTCCTGGTGGCTCACGTCCTATAGCCCTTCCCGGGGCGACCGGCGGTCTCGTCATTATCACGTTCAGGTAACACCATGATTCACCCTGGGTGCCTGGAGATCCTCCCTCTCACTTGGACAGCGTTCCGAAGCTTTTATCACTTTAGGAACTGCAAATCACCATCTAGCCAATCTCATCATTGGGTCGTACCGTGTCTTGTGAGCGTTAACACCCGCCGGGCCGGGCGCGGCACGACAGTTCCAACGACGGAGAATCTGGGAGGTCCGGGATGGGACGACGAGTTCATCCGAAGGTCGAAGAGGCCATCGAGACACTCAACATGAAGGACGGCCCGACGCGGCGGCGGCTGCTGACGGGGACCGGCTTGGTCAGTGCCACGGCGGCCGCCTCGGCCCTGCTCACGGCGTGCAGTTCCAGCGGCTCCACCTCCGGCGGCAGCTCAGCGGCCGGGCAGACGACGGCGGCGATCGGCAACTTCCCGAAGACCCCCGCCTGGCAGTTCTGGTTCGTCAACCACGTCACGACCAACGTCTTCTTCGCGCCCACCCAGTTCGGCATGGCCGACGCGGCGCAGATGCTCGGCTTGCCCAAGCCCAAGTGGGGGGGCTCCCAGAACTCCATCAACTCGGAGATGGTGACCTACCTCAACACCGCGATCGCGGGCAAGGCGGACGGCATCGCGACCACGGTCGTCAACAGCGCCCCGTCCGACGCGACGTTCAAGACCCCGATCGCGGCCGCGATGAACGCCGGCATCCCGGTGGTCAGCTATAACGCCGACGGCCCGATCATCAAGGGCGTCGCGACGCCCGGCACCAACCGCCTGTGCTACGTCGGCCAGGCGCTGTACTTGTCCGGCCAGCAGATGGGCGAGCAGATCAAGTCCCTGGCCAAGCAGGGCCAGATCGTCATCTTCATCGCCACCCCTGGCAGCGCTAACATCCAGCCCCGCTATGACGGCGCGGCCGATGTGCTGACCGCGGCGGGCTACAGCGTCAAGTCGGTCCAGACCGGCGCGTCCACCTCCCAGGAAGGCAACGCGGAGAAGGCGTTCCTGATCGGCAACAAGGACATCACCGGCGCGTTCGCGGTGGACGCCGGGTCGACGGAACTGCTCGGCCCGCAGCTGGCGGGGGTCGGGCTGGCGGGCAAGATCCCGGCCGGCGGGTTTGACCTGACCCCGGGCACCCTCACCGCGATCAAGAACGGCCAGCTCAACTTCACCATCAACCAGGACCCCTACATCCAGGGCTTCCTGCCGGTGCTCTACCTCTACCTCTACAACCTGACCGGCGGGCTGGTCCTGCCGCCCGACACCGACACGGGCCTGACCTTCGTGACGAAGGACAACGTGGACCCGTACCTCAACTCCAAGACCACGTACGAGGGGTCCGACGGGATCTCCAAGCCGACCCTGGTCTCGCGCAGCGGCCCGATCCAGAACCCGCTCGCCACCACCAGCACCTGACCCGCGCTCGCGTTCCGGGCAAGCACAGGCAACCACAGGAGGCACGGTGAGCGAGACCGCGCAGCACGCCCCCGGCACGACGGGCGGGGGAGGGCCCTCCGCGTCCCGGCCGCCGGGCGCGGCCAGCATGATGAGCCTGGCCGGGCGGGCCATCATGCGCCAGCGCGAGGTGGCGGTGTTCCTCGTCGTCGTCTTGCTGGTCATCTACTTCGGGCTGATCAACTCGACCGGCCGGGCCACGTTCTTCACGCGGCTCGACCTGGTCAACCTCGCGCAGACCGCGGCCCCGATCATGATCATCGCCTACGGCGAGGTGCTGCTGCTGATCTGCGGGGAGATCGACCTGTCGGTCGGCTTCGTCTACGCGTTCGCGCCGTTCATGATGCACTTCTTCGCCGACTACTGGAGCGTGCCCGGCGCCCTGGCGATCATCCTCGCGATCGTCGTGGTCGGCGGCGGGGTCGGCTGGGTGAACGCCTTCCTCACGGTGACGCTGCGATTGCCCTCGTTCATCGCGACGCTGGGCACCGGGTTCGTCCTGGCGGGCATCGTCTTGACCGTGTCGCACGGCGAGCAGTCCTCGATCTCCAGCTCGGTCGCGGGCGTCGGCCAGTACCTCGGCACGCTCGGGTTCTCCGAGATCATCTGGGCGGTCGGGCTGCTGGTGGTGTTCCACGTCCTGCTGCGCGGCACCCGGTGGGGGCTGCACACGATCGCGGTCGGCGGCAACCTCCTCGGCGCGCGGGAGGCCGGCGTCAACGTCGCCCGGGTCAAGTACGGCAACTTCATGATCACCGGCGTCCTCGGCGCGTTCGTCGGCATCCAGATCGCGTTCCAGACCAACGTCATCGACACGTTCTCCGGCGGGGCGGCCTACCAGCCGATGTTCTACGCCGTGGCCGCGGCCGTCATCGGCGGGACGGCCATGCTCGGCGGGACCGGGACGATGATCGGCGCGTTCCTCGGCTCGGCCGTCCTGGCCATCTTGACCGACGGCTTCGAGGTCATCGGGGTCAGCGCGTACCCGCTGGAGATCTTCTTCGGCGGCGCCATCCTCGTCGCCATGATCGCTAACATTCAGTTCGCGCGCCTGCGGGGCTCGGGGAGGGTCAAGTGACCGGGACTCCGGAAGGAACGGCTGACGTCTCGCCGGCCCCTGACGTCCTGCGGGCAGAGCACGTCAGCAAGCGCTACGGCGCGGTGACCGCCCTTACCGACATCAACGTGCACCTGGGCCAGGGCGAGGTGCTGGGCCTGCTCGGCGACAACGGCGCGGGCAAGTCGACGTTCATGAAGATCCTGTGCGGGTTCCAGCCGCCCGACACCGGCCGGATCGAGCTGTTCGGCGAGACGGTCTCCTTCCGGTCGCCGACGCACGCCCGCTCGCTCGGCGTCGACACCGTCTACCAGGACCTGGCGCTGGTCAACCAGCTCAGCGTCTACCACAACATGTTCCTCAACCGGGAGAAGACGACCGGGCCGCTGCTGTCCAACCGGGCCATGCGGCGGCTGGCCCGCCAGCAGCTGGACGAGATGGGCATCAACATCCCCAGCGTCGAGGCGGACGTCGCCGCCCTGTCCGGCGGCCAGCGGCAGGCGATCGCGATCGCCCGCTGCGTCTACTCCAACGCCCGCGTCCTGCTGCTGGACGAGCCGCTCGCCGCGATGGGCGCCAAGGAGGCCGCGATCATCCTCGACCTCATCCGCGACCTCAAGAACCGGGGCGACGTCTCGGTCATCATCATCGCCCACAACTACGGCCAGGCACTGGAGATCTGCGACCGGGTCAACCTGCTCCAGCACGGCGAGATCACCTTCGACAAGCGCTGCCGGGACACGTCGGTCGAGGAGCTCAACGAGATTGTCATGGCCGAGTACCGCCGCGCCCTCGCCGAGCGGCAGCGGCAGCGCTAGCCAGGGGGGCGACCCCCGTGCCCCCGATCCGCGCCTGCTGGCAAAGGGCGGCCAGCTCAGCAGGCGCTCCCCGAACCACCCGGGACTTGCCGTCCCGGGGCCGGTTGGCGGGCGTCAGCGCTGGGCCGGGCGGACCGCCGTCGGTCCGCCCGGCCCGGTCGCCTGCCGGCCCGGTCAGCTCGCGGGGACCCGCGCGCGGTCCCAGTAGCGCAGCGAGCGGCACATGGCCACGAAGTCCGCGCCCGGCACCGCGTCGAGGCTGACGATCCCGTCGTCGCGCCGGACGTTGCCGTCGCCGGGGTCCAGGCCGGCCGCCGCCAGCAGCGGCCCCGCCCCGTCGGTGTGCCCGATGAACTTGCAGTGCGCGTAGGCGTCGGACAGGAAGTCCCGGGCGGCCGGCCGGGTCGCCAGGGCCAGCGCACCGTCGACGGCGGCGATGACCGCGACCGCGTCGTACAGCACCGACGGCGCCCCGTCGACCTGCTGGTCCACCGCGATGATGGTGCCGTCGCTGGCGTCGACCCCGCCCACTACCGGCCCGACCACCTCGACGGAGGCGCCCTCGGCGAGCGCGGCCGACCGCAGCCCGGCCAGCACCGCCGCGTCCGCCCCGGCGCTGACGAGCACCCCGAGCTTGCGCCCGGCGAAGCTCGACGGCCCGCGCGCGGCGATGCTCAGGGCGGGGGAGGTGCCCAGGTCGGTGCGCGGGTAGACCGCGGGCTGGGCCGCGGCCGGCAGTTCCCGCAAGCCCAGCCCCTCGCCCACGGCGGCGGCGAGGTCCTCGTCGACGTTGCGCAGCCCCGCCACCATGCGCTCGCGGATCGCGGGCCGCCCGACCTTGCTCAGCTCGAACGTGAAGGCCTCGGCGATGTGCCGCCGCTCGACCGGGGCCTGGCTCAGGTAGAACAGCTTCGCCTGGCTGTAGTGGTCGGCGAAGCTGTCGGGCCGCAGTCGCCGCTTGCCCCCGAGCACTTCCTCCTGGTAGCTGCGGAAGCCCGCGACCGGGTCCTCGCGCGGGCCGCCCGCCGCCGGGTCGAGTGAGTTGGGCTCGTAGTTGGCCGGCCCGGCCGGGGCCGCGAACGCCATGTGGCCATCTTGCTGGAAGTGCGCGAACGGGCACTTGGGCGCGTTGACCGGCAGCTGCGCGAAGTTCGGGCTGCCTAGCCGGCTGAGCTGGGTGTCCAGGTAGGAGAAGTTGCGGCCCTGCAGCAGCGGGTCGTTGGTGAAGTCGATCCCGGG
>DATBEM010000229.1:0-55301 GCA_036276115.1 Trebonia sp. | reverse complement strand
CTCCTGGTCCCCGAGCGCAGAGTCATCATTGGAAGCTGATCGTAGCAGCGGGGAGCGGATTACCAGTACCGACGCCACCGGCTCGTCCCCGAGGGCGGCATAGCCGTGCTCGCCGTCGCTGGTCCAGGTGACCGACTCGCCCGGTCCCGCCTCCTGCTCGGCGCCTGCCGGTCCCGCCCGGACGCGCCCGGCGGTAACCAGCAGGTGCTCGGTCACGCCGGGGCCGTGGGCGGGGGAGCGGTGGGCGGGCCCCGGCCGCAGCGACAGCCGGTAGACCTCGACGGTCCAGTCGCCGTCCTGGCTCACGTCCACCAGCCGGGCCGAGACGCCGGGCGAGGCGACTGTCGCCCCCGGCTGGCCCACGAGCAAGGTCGCCAGCGGCAGCCCGAGCGCCCCCGCCAGCGAGTAGAGCGTGCTCAGGGTGGGGTTGCGGCCGCCGTTCTCGATTTCCGACAGCGACCCCTTTCCCACCCCGGCCGCGTCCGCCAGTGCCCCGACGGACAGGCCCCGTTCCCGGCGGACGGCCCGCAATCGCTCCCCGACCAGGCGGGCCAGATCCCCGCGGGCGTCTCCCATGCCCTCCAGGGTTCCATATACCGAACGAGCCCGGCTACTGTTCTGCATATGGAACACGGTGTCGGACAGGAGCACGGTGTCGGACAGGACGACCAGGACGCGACCGTAGCCAGTCCGGCGCCTGGCGGCACGCCGGTCGTGGCCGGCATCCTGACCGCCCTGGTCGGCTTCACCAGTTCCGCGGCCGTCGTCCTGGCGGGCCTGCGCGCCGTCGGCGCCTCGCCCGCCCAGGCGGCCTCGGGCCTGCTCGCGCTCTGCGCGGTTCAGGGCATCGTCATGATCGTGATGACCTGGCGCCTGCGGATTCCCCTGGTCCTCGCCTGGTCGACCCCCGGCGCCGCGCTGCTGGCGACCACCGGCGTCGTGCACGGTGGCTGGCCGGCCGCGGTGGGCGCGTTCCTCGTGGTTGCCGCGCTGATCGTGGTGACCGGCCTGTGGCCGCGACTGGGCCGCCTGATCGCCGCGATCCCGACGCCCATCGCGCAGGCAATGCTCGCCGGGATCGTCCTGGGCCTGTGCCTTACGCCGGTACGCGGCTTCGTGGCCCACCCCTGGCAGGTTGGCCCGATCCTGCTCGCGTGGCTCATCTTGCTGCGCCTGGCCCCGAAGTGGGCCGTCCCGGCCGCGTTCGCCGTCACCCTGATCGTCGTCGGCATCGACGTGGCCAGCCACGGGGGCGTCGCCGGGGCGCTGGCCCCGCGCCTGGCCCTGACGATGCCCGCCTTCACCGGGGCCGGGCTGCTGAGCATCGCCGTGCCGCTCTACATCGTCACGATGGCCGGGCAGAACATCCCCGGGGTCGCCGTCATGGCCACCTACGGCTATGAGGTGCCATGGCGCGAGACGATGGCGGTCACTGGCCTGGCGACCGCGGTGACCGCGACCGCCGGCGGCCATGCCCTCAACCTCGCCGCGATCAGCGCGTCGCTGTCGGCCTCCCCGGACGCCGACCCCGACCCGGGCCGTCGCTGGATCGCGTCGTTCACCGCCGGATGGACCTACATCGCCCTCGCCCTGCTGGCGACCGCCCTGGTCACGCTGCTGCGGGCGGCGTCCCCCGGCATCGTCGGCGCCGTCGCCGGCCTCGCGCTGCTGGGCACCCTGTCGTCCTCGCTGGCGGGAGCCCTCTCGGTCGCCAAGGGCCGCGAGGCCGCCGCGATCACGTTCGTGATCGCGGCCTCCGGCCTGACGTTCGCCGGCATCGGCGCGGCCTTCTGGGCGCTGATCGCCGGCCTTCTCGTCCACGCCGTCCTGCGGAGGTAGCCCTGGCTAGCCGAGCGGGAGATGCTGCCCGGTGAGGGCCGCGCACGCGTCGAGCAGGGCGTCCTGGAGGCCGGTGTCGTAGGCGGCCGGGAAGAGCTAGCTGACCCGGATGAGCTAGGAGGCGCCCTTGTCCTGCCACGGGTCCAGGACGCCGAAGACCTCCTTGCTCACCTCGTCGATCGACGGCGAGGCGTCCACCCGCGCCAGGATCCCCCGGCGCTCGTAGAGCTCGATCAGCGGCTGGGTGTTCTTGGCGTACACCTCCAGGCGGTGCCGGGCGATGTCGGCTGAGTCGTCCGGCCGGTCCTCGCCCCGGCCCGCCACCCGCGCGACGAGGACATCCTGGGGCGCGTCGAGGTACAGGGCGACCTGGGCGGCCGCACCGGTCTCGCGGGCGCTGACGGCCGCGGCCTCGGCCTGCGGGACGGTCCGCGGGAAGCCGTCGAGGACGTAGCCGCCCTGCTCGCGCGTGGCCGCGACGATCTTGCCGAGCATCAGCTCGATCACCAGCTCGTCAGGTACCAGGTCCCCCGCGTCGAGGTAACCCTTGACCCGCTGCCCCAGGGGAGAGCCGCTCTGGACCGCAGACCGGAAGATGTCCCCGCTGGCGATGTGCGGCACCCCGTAGCGGCTGGCGATCCGCTCCCCCTGAGTGCCCTTGCCGGCCCCCGGCGGGGCGAGCAGTATGACGCGCATCGGAAGCCTCCGGTGATTGGGGTGCCATCTGGGATAAAGCTGTCATTCGAGAATGCTGTCCTGCGAGGATACGGTGCCGCTAGTGAGCCGGCCGCTGAGGGCCGGCCGGCCGTGCATGCCCGTAGCAGTGCTCATGCTCAGGCCATCCCGGTCTAAAACCTCGCGATCCGGTCCATGCAGGGCCCGGGTCGCTCACCGCGCGGTGTCAGCATCAGTGCCAGCGTCCTCGTCCCGGGGCGGCCGGCCGGGCCGGCGCACCTGCCGCGCGTGGCCGGGCAGCCGCCCCGCGTCGCCGAGGGCGCGGCGTAGCAGGAACTCGATCTGGGCGTTGGTGCTGCGCATCTCGTCGCCGGCCCATTTAGCGAGGGCGTCGTGGACGGCCGGGTCGAGCCGCAGCAGCACGCTCTTGCGCTCCGCCACGGGCTCTACTGGTACAGCGAGCCGGTGTTGACGACCTGCTGGGTCGCCTGCTCAGAGCACAGCACCACCAGCAGGTTGGAGACCATGGCCGCCTTGCGCTCCTCGTCCAGTTCCACGACGTTCTCCTCGTCCAGCCGTCGCAGGGCGAGGCGGACCATGCCGACCGCGCCCTCGACGATGCGCTGCCGGGCGGCGACCACGGCGCTGGCCTGCTGCTTGCGCAGCATCGCCTGGGCGATCTCGGCGGCGTAGGACAGCCGGGTCAGCCGGGTCTCGATGACCCGCACGCCCGCGGCCTGGACCCGGTCCGACAGCTCGACGGCCAGCCGCTCGGTCACCTCGTCAGCGTTGTCGCGCAGCGAGAGCCCGTCGGTGCTGGCGCCGTCGTAGGGGTAGCTGGAGGCGATGTGCCGCACGGCCGTCTCGGCCTGGATCGCGACGAACTTCGCGTAGTCGTCGACGGCGTAGTTGGCCAGCGCGGTGTCCTGCACCTGCCAGACGACCACGGCGGCGATCTCGATCGGGTTGCCGTCGGCGTCGTTGACCTTGGCCAGCGCCGTCTCCAGGTTGCGGATCCGGGTTGAGACCCTGATGCGAGCGGTGAACGGGTTGACCCACTTCAGCCCGGCGTCCCTGATCGTGCCCCGGTACGTGCCGAAGAGCTGGACCACCCGCGCCCGGCCGGGAACGACCGGGGTAAGCCCCGTCAGCCCCAAGACCGCGCCCACCAGCAGGGCCGCGCCGACCGCGATCAGCGCCGGCACGGCGGCGCCCGACTGGCTGCCGCTGACGGCGAGGCACGCGATCGCGCCGCCGATCGCGACCACGCTGAGGAACAGCACCGGCAGGCCGGGCAGGTACCGCGCCGCCCGCTCCGGCATCGCCGGGGTCGGAGCGCCGAGCAGGCTGGGCTGGCTAGCTTGGGCCGTCATCGTGCCCACCTCCGTGAGGAGAGTTTCCCTTGATACCACCAATCTAGCATAGTGATATCAGTTTTAGCCAGCGGCCCTCCGCCGGCGGTATCCCGTGAAGCTCAGGGCCGCCCGGCAACGGGCGGGCCCTGAGCGCGTCGCCTACTCGGTCGCGGCGTCCACGGCGGCGCGGACGGTGGCCTCGCTCGCCGGGATGCCCTGCTCGTTCTCGAACGGCCCGTAGGGCGCGCCGTAGACCGGGGTGCCCGGCTGCTGGCGCCAGCCGTCCTTGAGGTCGCCCACGTCGACCGCCCCGTAGCCGATCCGGTCGAGGAACTCCGTGACCTGCTGCTTGGCCGCCGCGTCGTCGCCCGCGATGGGCAGGTAGCTCCGGTCGCCCGCCCCGGCCGGGCGGCGCAGGCTGTCCAGGTGCCTGAAGAAGATGTTGTTGAACGCCTTCACGACCCGCGCGCCCGGGATGAACTGCTGCAGGTACCCGCTGTCGGTGACCGACTTGCTGTCCAGCTCCGCGATCTGGCCATCGCGCTGCGGGTAGTAGTTGCCGGTGTCCATGACCGTCTTGCCCGCCAGGGCGGCCGCCGGGACCGTGGCCGCCGCCTTGACCGGGATGCTCACCAGGACGAGGTCGCCCGCCTCGGCCGCTTCCGGCGCGGTGGCCGCCCGCGCCAGTGGCCCCAGCTCGGCCACCAGGTCCGCCAGTGTCCGCGGCCCGCGCGAGTTGCTCAGGACCACGTTGTAGCCCGCCGCGACGGCGAGCCGGGCGACGGTCCCGCCGATGCTCCCGCTTCCGATCAGTCCGATAGTCGTCATGCCCGGCTCCAACCCGGCCGGCCAGGCCGATATTTCGCCCGGCCCGCCCCCGGAAACCCGGCTGGCCGGGGCCGTCACTAGCGGGAGGCTAGGAGGACAGGTACGGGGAAGGGGACCTGGCTGGCGGGAAGGCAGGCCGTAGCGGCCCGAGGAGGTGGCTGATGCCCGGCACGACCCAAGCGGAAGCGGTGAGCGACTACGCCCCGTACCGGCCGTCGGCTGCCCTGCGCCCGTTCGTCAGCTGGGGGACCGGCTACCGGCAGGCAGGGCTGGAGCCGGCCAGCCACCGAGGGCTGCCGTCCCCCTGGCTCACGCTGATCGTCACCCTGGACGAGCCGCTGGTGATCACCGCCCACCCCGATCCCGGGCAGCCGCCGAGCGCCCACGACTTCCTTCTCGGCGGCCTGCGCACGGCGCCCGCCACGGTCACCCACGAGGGCCGCCAGTCGGGAATCCAGCTGGGCCTGACCCCGCTCGGCGCCCGCGCACTGCTGGGCGTGCCCGCCGCCGAGCTGGCCAGCATCGACGTGGAGGCGACGGACGTGCTCGGGGCCCTCGCGACGCGCGTGCGGGAGCGCGTGCTGGCGGAAGCCGGCTGGCCGGGCCGGTTCGCGGCCCTGGAGGCGTTCCTGGCCCGCCGGGTCCAGCAGGCGACCGGGACCGAGACGGCGGGGGCGGGCAGCCCGGGGGCCGGGCGCCTGGCCCGCGCCCGGCCGGAGGTGAGCTACGCCTGGCGGCGGTTGCGTGACTCGCGGGGGAGCGTCAGCGTCTCCGACCTCGCGGCCGAGACCGGCTGGTCCGCCCGGCACCTGGGCGCCCAGTTCCGGGCCGAGACAGGCCTGTCCCCGAAGGAGGCCGCCCGGGTCATCCGCTTCGACCGCGCCCGCCGCCTGCTCGCCGGCTGGCAGGCCGGCACTCAGGCCAGCGGTCAGGCCGGCACTCAGGCCAGCACCGCCCGCCCGGGGACGCTCGCCGACCTGGCGGCCGAGTGCGGCTTCTACGACCAGGCGCACCTGGCCCGGGACTTCCGCGACCTCGCGGGCTGCCCGCCGAGCCAGTGGATGGCCGAGGAGTTCCGATACGTCCAAGCCGCGCCCCATGGTGACTGGGAATAATCGAGTTCATGAGCGAGACAGGAAACACCCAGGCAAGTACCCCGGCCGCTCCCGCCGCGCCAGCGCCGCCGCCCAGCGTGTGGCCGGCCCTTCGCGCCCAGGATGCCCGCGCGCTGATCGCCTTCCTGGCGGACGCGCTCGGCTTCGAGGCGACGGTCGTGTACGGCGACGACGATGCCGTCCACCACGCCGAGCTCGCCTGGCCGCTCGGCGGCGGCGTCATGCTCCGCACCCGCGACGCTAGCCAGGGCCGCCGGTTAACGCCGCGGGTTAACGCCGCCGGTTAACCAGGTGATGGGGCGGGGGTGCGGCTGGCAGGATGAGGCCATGACGACGACGATGCAGCCGGAAGCCAGCCGGGGCTGGACCGCGCCCGAGCCCAGCCGCCAGGACCCGCCGCCCCGGGGCGGCGAGCGGGAGCAGCTTGAGGCGTGGCTGGACTACCACCGGCAGACCCTCCTGGCCAAGTGCGCCGGCCTCACGGGGGAGCAGCTGGCCCTCGCGAGCGTGCCGCCGTCCAACCTCACCCTGCTCGGCCTCGTCCGCCACATGGCCGAGGTGGAGCGGTCCTGGTTCCGCGACCGGTTCTCCGGCCAGGCGGACGCGGGCGACATCTACTGCACCGAGGAGCAGCCCGACGCGGACCTGGAGAACGGCACCCCGGCCAGGGCCGAGCAGGACTACGCGACGCTGGCGGCCGAGATCAGCCTCGCCCGGGCCGCCGTCGCCGGCCGGGGCCTCGATGAGACGTACCACAACCAGCGGCGCGATGCTCCCATGGACCTGCGCTGGATCTACCTGCACATGATTGAGGAGTACGCCCGCCATAACGGGCATGCCGACCTCATCCGCGAGCGGATCGACGGCAGGACCGGCGAGTGAGCGCCGGCCGTGCGGCGCCTGAACACTGGCCGGCCCGTTCCGGATCGCGTATTGATGGGAGCCGAGTCTTGCGGATGGGCCCCTAAGCTGTCGATACTTCTGGGGTGAGCGACCGGAATGTACTTGGCGGCGAGCTAGAGCCGTGCGGCAATGATCCACTGACGGGCTTCTACCGGGATGGATCGTGCACGAGCGGGCCCGAGGACATGGGGAGCCACACCATCTGCGCGGTGGTGACGGCCGAGTTCCTGGCCCACCAGAAGAGCATTGGCAATGACTTGTCCACCCCGATGCCGCAGTACCGGTTCCCCGGCCTGGTGCCGGGTGACCGCTGGTGCGTGACCGCGGCCAACTGGCTGCGGGCCTTCCAGGACGGCGCCGCCTCCCCGGTGGTGCTGGCCTCGACCCACTCGCGGGCGCTGGACATCGTCCCGCTGGAGGCCCTCCGGCAGCACTCGGTCGACGTGCCCGCTGACCTCAGCGCCCTCGAGGAGTAACCGCCGGGCCGGTGCCCGGCGGCGATCCCGCCCGATAGCGTAGGCATCATGACGATCGCGACGCGTACCCTCGGACGGACCGGCGCCGAGGTCACCATCCTCGGCTACGGCGCCATGGAGCTGCGCGGCGCCCCGCGCGGCCCGCAGGTCACCAGTGAGCACGCGGGCCAGGTGCTTAACGCGGTGCTCGACGGCGGCATCACCCTCATCGACACCTCGCCTGACTATGGCTTCAGCGAGGAGCTCATCGGCCAGCACGTCGGCCACCGGCGCGACGAGTTCTTCCTCGCCTCCAAGTGCGGCTGCCCGGTCGAGCTGCCCACGGACGCGCCGCCGCCCTACCAGCACGACTACCGCCCCGCCAACGTGCGCGCGGCGGTCGAGCAGAGCCTGGCCCGGCTGCGGACCGACCGCCTCGACCTCGTCCAGGTCCACATGTCGCCCGCCAACGCCGTCCTGGCGGAGAACGACGTCGTGGAGACCCTCTTTGACCTGCAGCGGGAGGGCAAGACCAGGTTCATCGGGATGTCCGGGATCCTGCCGCACCTGGCCGGGCACATTGACCTGGGCGTTTTCGACGTCTTCCAGGTCCCGTACTCGGCCCTCCAGCGCGAGCACGAGGACCTGATCACGCGGGCCGCCGAAGAAGGGGCGGGCATCCTCATCCGCGGCGGCGCCGCCCGGGGCGCCCCGGCCGAGGAGAAGAACTGGACCATCAACCCGATCGGCGTGGCCGACGGGGAGGGCCAGCGCCGCTGGGAGCAGGCGAGCCTGGACCAGCTCGCGGCCGACGCCGGGATGACGCGGATGGAGTTCACGCTGCGCTTCACCCTCAGCCTGCCCGCCCTGTCGAGCACGATCGTGGGCACCTCTAGCCTCGATCACCTGACGTCGAACCTGGCCGCCGCCGCCCGGGGGCCGCTGCCAGCCGACGTCTACGCCGAGGCCGCCAAGCGGCTGGCCGCGTGACGGAGGACCGCCCGACCGAGGACCGCCCGACGCAATCGCGCCCCCGGCCCAGCCTCCCGGTTCTCCGCGCTAGCGGCGTGCGTCAAAGATCGGGCCCGGTCAGCCAGGTGACCACCGCGTGCGCGTCCTGAGCGCGGGCCGCGTCGAGCGCGCTCTCGTCCGACCAGGGCGCCCGCCAGCTCGTGTCGGCGCCGCGAGCGGCCAGGTAGCGCGCCGCCGCTAGCTGCCCGGCCCGGCAGGCGTTCCAGAATGCCAGGCTGAGCTCCTCCGTCAGCTGCCCCGCGAGCTCCCCCGCTGGCTCCCCGCCCGGGTCCGCCCCGTCGGGCCCGGCCGCGACCTCGGTGACCTCGGCCGCGAGCTCGGCGACCAGGGGCATCAGGCCGAGCGCGGCCGCCCGGGACAGGTTCATCGCCGCGCCCCGCTCGTGCAGCCGCCGCAGGGCGTTCCACTGCGCGTAGCCGAGGGCGGACCCGGCCGGCGGCCCGCCGCCGATCGATGAGCCCGGGTGCTCGATGTCGGCCCCCGCGTCGAGCAGCGCGTCGATCAGCTCGACGTCGTCGTTGCTCGCCGCCCAGTGCAGCGCGGTCTCGTGGTGCCACGTCCCGGTCGCGTGCGCGTCGAGGTTTGCGCCCGCCGCGACCAGGGCCGATACGACCGCGCCGGGGTTGGGCCGGTGCCCGGGCGCGTCGGCGAACAGGTGCAGCGGCGTCCGCGAGTTGATCAGGGTGGTCGCGAGGCCCGGGTCGGCCCCCAGCAGTTCCCGCACCCGGCCCGCGTCCCCCCGGCGCACGGCGGCAGCGAACTCGAACGCGCGCCCGTCGCCCGCGGCCGCAGGGACGGAGCCAGAAGCCGGGCCGGCCCCGGTCGCGCTGGCGACGGGCGCGCTGGCCCCGGCCTCGCCCGCGGGCTCGTCCCGGAGCGGGGAGCCGAACAGGAGGAGGTTGCCGTCCGGGTCGACGTGCGCGAGCTCGCGCATCCGGTAGCCGGTGTCCCGGGGGACCCGGCCCTGGCCCGCCCCGGCCGCGTCGAGCTCCGCGCTCAGCTCATCGGCGTCCGCGACCGCGATGTAGGCCCACGTCGCGGTACGGGCGGGATCGTGGTCCGGCTTCAGCGCGAAGTGCAGCTCAACCCCGTCCCGCTCGCCGATCGCGAACGCGGGCAGCTCAGCCCCCGGGTCCGCCGGCCGGGCCACGCCGAACGCGAACCCGAGCCGCTCATAGTGCGCGATCGTGCGCGCCATGTCGGTCGTCGGGAGGCCCGGTGCGGCCCGCAGCAGCCGCCCGAGCGGGATGTCGTGAGTCCTGCGACTGGCCATCGTGGCTGGTCCTTTCCTGATCCGGGCGAGAGCCGCGAGCCCGGCCCGCAGCCCCGCCAGCCTGGCCCCAGTCCCGCCAGCTTAGCCACCGCCGGATCGCGCCCGCTGATCGCGCGATAATCGGGCATGATTGACGCCGTGACCAGGTGGGTTCTGCACGTGGACCTTGACCAGTTCCTCGCGGCGGTCGAGGTGCTGCGCCATCCCGAGCTGCGGGGCAAGCGGGTCGTCGTCGGCGGCGACGGGGACCCGGCCAAGCGCGGCGTCGTGTCGACCGCGTCCTACGAGGCCCGCGAGCTGGGCGTTCGCTCGGGCATGGCGCTGCGGACCGCTGCCAAGCGCTGCCCGGACTGCGTGTTCCTGCCGGTGGACGCCGACGCCTACAACGCGGCCTCGGCCGTCGTGATGGACACGCTCCGCGAGACCGGCTGCCCGGTTGAGGTACTCGGCTGGGACGAGGCGTTCGTCGGGCTCGAGCTCGCGGAGGAGGAGCTCCCGGCCGCTGACGGGGGCCGCGAGCCGGCGGGCCGGCGGTTCGAGCGGGTGGAGGCGTTCGCCCGTGGCCTGGCCGCTGACGTGAAGGCCGCGACCGGCCTTGACTGCTCGGTCGGGATCGGCGACAACAAGCTGCAGGCCAAGATCGCGACCGGCTTCGCCAAGCCCGCCGGAGTGGCCCGGCTGACGTCCGCGACCTGGTACGACGTGCTCGGGGAGCAGCCGCCCGACGCGATCTGGGGCATCGGCGCCAAGACGGTCGCGAAGCTGGCGGCCCTCGGCGTCAGCACCGTCCGCGAGCTCGCCGCGGCCGACCCGGATGCGCTGGCGGCCGTGTTCGGCCCGATGACGGGACCGTGGCTGGTCCTGCTCGGCCGCGGGCGGGGCGAGACCGACGTGGACCCGACCCCGTACGTCCCCCGCTCGCACGGCCGCGAGGTCACCTACCAGCGCAACATCAACGACTGGGCGCAGGTCGGGCCGGAGGTAGCCCGGCTCGCCCGCCAGGTCGCGACCGAGCTCACCGGCCGTCCCGTCGCCCGGGTGGTGGTCAAGGTGCGCTACGCGCCGTTCATCACGATCACCCACGGGGTAACGCTCGCCGACCCCCACGAGGCCGGCGAGCCGTTCGCGGCGGCGGCCCTGGCGGCCCTGGCGGCCTTCGAGGCCGACCGCCCGGTCCGCCTCCTCGGCGTCCGGGCCGAGTTCGCCGACAACCCCGAGTAGCCCGCGATGAGCCAGCCCTACAGCGGGAGCCGCATCCGGACCTCCGCGAGGGAGGGGTCGGAGGGCAGCGGCTGGCGCTCGCCGGTGCAGGCGAAGCCGTACCGCTCGTACAGCCGCCGGGCCGGCTCGTTGGACTCGGTGACCCAGAGCCACAGCTGCCCGAAGCCCCGCGGCCGCGCCCACCCCGCCGCCGCGTCGATCAGGGCGGAGCCGACCTGCTGGCCCCGGGCCGACGGCCGGACCCACATCGACACCAGCTCGGCCTCGCGGTCCTCGACGTACACCCCCGCCAGGCCGGCCGGCTCGCCGGCGCTCGCGTAGGCCAGGTAGGTGACCGCCCGGTCGGTGATCCGCGCGCGCCACTGCGCCTCGGTGAACTGCGCCTCGCGCGCGTAGGACGAGCCGAACGCGAACGGCGCCTCCCGCAACGCCGTCAGCCGTACGTCCCGCATGACCGCCCAGTCGCCGGGCGTAACCGCACGCACTTCAGCGGCGCGCACTTCAACCGCGCGCACTTCAACCGCACGGCCCTCAACCGCTCCATCATCAGCCACCCCACCATGCTGGCAACCGCCGCCCGCCAGCCGCAACCGGGTTTCAGTCCACGTTCGCGCGCAGCCACTCCACCAGCGGCGCGGACGCCGTCCACAGCCCCAGCACCCGCTCCCTGGCCTCGGCGGTCGCCAGCCAGGGACCGGGCGTCCAGTGCGCCCAGGAAGTCAGCCCCTTGTGCCGCAGCAGGCCGATGCGCGGATGGTCGGCCGGGTAGCCGCGCGGCGCGGTCTTCAGCGTCCCGTGCCCGTGGACCTCATGCCCCGCCTTCTCGATGGCCGCGACGACCGGCTCGAGCTCGGCTCCCGGCGGCCCGGCGACGGCCGCCCGGTAGCGGGCCAGCCGCTCGGGGCCGAGCTGCCACATGCCCGCCCCGGCCCCGAGCCCGTCGGCCGAGAGGTGAACGTAGCTGGTCTCGCCGAGCGTCGCGCCGATGTGGGTCTTGTACGGCGTCTTGTCGGCGCTGAACCGGATGTCGCGGTAGGGCCGGAAGATCCGCGGCTCCCCGCCGAGCACCTTCCCCGGCTGGCGGCGCTCGAGCTCGGCCGCCAGCTCCTCGATCAGCTCGGTCATCGGGGCGAGCACCGACGCCTCGTAGACCGCCTTGTGGCTCGTCCAGTAGGACTTGGAGTTGTCGTCCTCGAGTCCCTCGTAGAACGCCAGGGCCTCCTCGGGCCACCCGCTGAACGTCATGCCCATACCTTAGGCGCCCGGGGGTCGCGCCCGGCCCTTGTTACCGTGGTACCCATGCCGACGTTCGAGCACGAAGCGGACCAGATCACCGCGGCCCAGCTGCGGGCCCGGGGCAGCCTGAAGTGGACCCGTGGCGGCCCGGGCGAGATCGGCGCGTTCATCGCCGAGATGGACTTCGGCACCGCGCCCGCCGTGGAGGACGCGCTCCACGACGTCCTCGCCCGGCGCGACTTCGGCTACCTGAGCGACGAGGCGCGGGCTGAGATGAGCGCGGCCTGCGCCGCCTGGCAGGGCTTCGCCTACGGCTGGGCGGTGGACCCGTCGCGGGTCCGCCCGCTGCCCGACGTGATCAAGGGCCTGGAGGCGGCGATCCACCTGTTCTCCCGTCCCGGCAGCCCGGTCATCCTCCCGACGCCGGCCTACATGCCGTTCGTGACCGTCCCCGGCGAGCTCGGCCGGGAGGTCATCCAGGTCCCCATGACCCCCAACGGGGCCGGCCGGCCCGCCTTCCCCGCCGCCGCCCTCGGCGACGCGTTCCGGGCCGGGGGCCACCTGGTCATCGTGTGCAACCCGGTGAACCCGGTCGGCACGGTCTACTCGCGCGAGGAGCTGGCCGCCATCGCCGCCGTCGTGGACCTGCACGGCGGCCGGGTCTTCGCCGATGAGGTCCACGGCCCGCTGGTGTACCCGGGCGGGCGGCGGCACGTCCCCTACGCGTCGGTCTCCGCCGCCGCGGCCGGCCACGCGATCACCGCCACCTCCGCGTCCAAGGGCTGGAACCTGCCCGGCCTCAAGTGCGCCCAGCTCATCTTGTCCAACGACGCCGACGCGCGGCTGTGGGCCGAGCGCGGCTACCTGTACGAGCACGGCACCAGCACGCCCGGGGCGCGGGCGAACACCGCCGCCTATGCCCTCGGCGGCCAGTGGCTGGCCGACGTCGTCGCCTACCTGGACGGCAGCCGGCACCTGCTCGCCGGGCTCATCGCCGCCCACCTGCCCGGCGTCCGCTACCAGGTGCCCGAGGGGACCTACCTGGCCTGGCTCGACTGCCGGGACCTCGGCCTCGCTCCCGACCCGGCCACGTTCTTCCGCGAGCGGGCGGGCGTCCTCGGCACCGACGGCGCCGCCTGCGGCGACGCCGGCCAGGGGTTCCTGCGCCTCAACTTCGCCACGCCGCGCCCCATCCTGGCCGACATGATCCGCCGGATGGGCACCGCCCTGCTCGAGGTCGCCTGACCGGCGCTAGCCCATCGTCTTCTGGCCGTCGAGGGCCTCGCGGATGATGTCCGCGTGGCCGGCGTGCTGGGCGGTCTCGGCCGCGACGTGCATCAGGGCCCGGCGGGCGGACCACCGCTTGCCGGGCTCGTTCCAGGGCGAGGGCGGCAGTGGATGAGTCACGTCGAGGTCGGGCAGCGTCGCCACGAGCTCGCCGGTCGCCGTGGCGACCTCCTCGTACTGCGCCAGCGCGCCCGCCAGCGTCTCCCCGTCCAGCAGGCGGAAGGCGTTGGCCCAGTTCGCGTAGTCCTCTTCGGTCAGGTTGCTGAAGTCGGGCGCGTTCGCCGCGCCGTTGACGGCGAAGTCCTGCCAGTTCCGCTCGACCGAGGTGACGTGCTTGACCAGGCCGCCGAGCGTCAGCTCGCTGACCGTCGTCCGCTGCCGTGCCTGCTCCTCGGTGATGCCCCGGGTCGTGAAGCGCAGGAAGTGCCGGGCCGCCGCCAGCATCTCCAGCAGGTCCGCCCGCTCCTGGCCCAGGCCGGCCGCGGGGGCGGTGCGGGTCGCGTTGATCAGCGGCACGGCTGTGGTGCTCTCAGTCATGGAGATCTCCCTCGTAGCGTCCGGGTTTCCTGCTCTGAGAACCACGCTACGGGCCATTGCGGCCAGTTTCTGTCCGCAATAGGCAGGCATACTGAAAAACATGGCCAACACCAGCTCCCGCACCCTCCGCCTGCTGTCGCTGCTGCAGAACCACCGCTACTGGCCCGGGGACGAGCTCGCGGAGCGCCTCGGCGTGTCGCCCCGCACGCTGCGCCGGGACGTGGGCCGGCTGCGCGAGCTCGGCTACCCGGTCCAGGCCCAGCGCGGGGTGGATGGCGGCTACCAGCTCGCGGCCGGCGCGGCGCTGCCGCCCCTGCTGGTTGACGACCAGGAGGCCGTCGCCCTCGCCGTCGGCCTCCAGCTCGCGGTCCAGGGAAGCGGGGCCGGCCAGCAGGGAGCGATCGCCGAGGCCGCTGCCCGCGCCCTGGCCAAGGTCACCCTGGTCATGCCGCCGAGGCTGCGCCGCCAGGTCGAGGCCGTCGCCGCCATGACCGAGTCCGCCACCTGGCAGGGCGCGGGCACGGAGGCCATCGCGCCCGAGGTGCTCGCCCGGATCGCGCTGGCCTGCCGCGACAGCGAGCGGATCCGCTTCGGCTACACCGCCGCGGGCGGCCAGCGCAGCGCCCGGCAGGCCGAGCCGCACCGGCTGGTCGCCCTCGATCGCCGCTGGTACCTGGTCGCCTACGACCTGGACCGGCAAGACTGGCGGACCTTCCGGCTCGACCGCATCGGCCCCGTCGCGGGCAGTGCCGTCCCCGGCGGGGCAGCGCGGCCGCCGGGCCGCGTGCCCGCGTCGGCGGCGGTCGAGGCGACCGGGGTACGCTTCCGGGCGCGGGACATCCCCGGCGGCGACGCGGCCGAGTTCGTGCGCCGCAACATCAGGGGGCTGCCCGCCGCCAGCGACGTGGTGGCGATCGTCGAAGCCGGGGGCGGACCCGTGCGGAAGAAGATCGGGCAGTGGGCCTCCGTCACCGACCTCGGGCCGGGCCGGTGCGAGGTGCGGATGACGCCCCCCGAGGACTCGGACTGGCCGATTATCGCGCTCGGCATCACCGGGGCGGACTTCCGGGTCGTGTCGCCGCCCGAGGTCGCCGCGGGCGTCCGCGCGTGGGCCGGGCGCCTGGCCCGGGCGGCGCGATCGGGCGAATCGCCGCCCGGGCCGCAGCCGGCCTAGGATCGCGAGGGTGAAGCCCGACCTCGCCGCGGCGCGCGACCGCACGATCCCCGACGTGCTGCCGCCCGCGGGCACCGCGTTCCGGGTGCTGTTCAGCGGGATCAACCCCGGCCTGTACTCGGCCGCGACCGGCTGGCACTTCGCCCGGCCGGGGAACCGGTTCTGGCCCGCGCTGGCCGGGGCCGGCTTCACCCCGCGCCTGCTCGCGCCCGCCGAGCAGGAGCAGGTCGGCGCCTACGGCCTCGGCATCACCAACGTCGCCCCGCGCGCCACCGCCCAGGCGGCCGAGCTCAGCACCGCGGAGCTCACCGCCGGCGGCAGGCGCCTCGTCGCCCTGGTGGCAGAGCGCCGCCCCGCCTTCGTGGCGATCGCCGGCGTGACCGCCTACCGGATCGCGTTCGCCCGTCCCCGCGCGACGGTGGGGCCGCAGCCCGAGTCCCTGGGGCGGGCCCGCCTGTGGGTCCTGCCGAATCCCAGTGGCCTCAACGCCCACTGGACGCTCCCCCGCATCACCGAGGCGTTCAGTGAGCTCAGGCAGGCGCTTCCCTCGGGAACTTATACGCTTTCGTAATGTTTCGCCGGTACTCCGGGATGGGGTCCAAGGCATCTCTACCTGCGAGGGGGTGGAGATGCCTTACTGGGACAATGTCCGTCATCGCTGGCTGGCAGTGGCGGACGCGGCCGAGCGGGCCACGAATAACGCGGCTGCCGCCGGCCGGCCAATGCCGCACGTCACGATGAAGCCAATGTCGGTCGTCCCGCTGCGGCGCCCGCGAGTCCCGGTCGCGGTGACCGGGTTGGGCGGGGCGGGCAAGACGATGCTCTACGACTCGCTGCTCGGCAAGGTGGACCTGATCGACTACCGGCCGAAAGACCGCAGCGACACCGTGGAGACGCACCGGACGGTCATCGGCACCGATAGCGGGAAGGTGCGGGTGAAGACGATCGTCGTCCCCGGCCAGTGGGCCGGGCCGAAGCTGGACGCCTTCCGCCGGGACTTCAGTGAGTCGCGGATGCCGAGCGGCGTCATCCACGTCGTCTGCTGGGGATACAACCGCGTCTGGGAGTCCTATGAACGGCAGGCCGTGCTGGACGACCTCGCCTCGACCCGGGGCAGCGGCGGCGTCAACCTTGACGTGCTCCGCGCCCGGAACCTGGACGAGGAGCTGGAGGACTTCCGGGAGACCTGCGTCCGCCTTAAGGACGCCTGGAAGGGCAGGCGCGGCGTCTGGCTCATCATCGCCGTCGCGAAGTGCGACCTTTTCTGGCCCGGCAGGAACCTGGCCCGCGACTACTACATTCCCGCCACCGGCCGGCCCGCCTCGGAATCGAGGTTCTGCGCGGTCCTGCGGGACCTGATCGGGTACGTCGGTGAGGCCAACCTGCAAGACGTGGCCATCGTGCCCGTGAGCTGCTTTCCCGAGACCTACATCTTCGATACCGGGATCGAGCAGCGCAGCGACATAGAGCCGCCGCAGATTAGCTCCCTGGTCGGCAGTCTCCGCTCCGTGGTAGGTGAGTTCTGTGCCCGATAATAACGAGATGGTTCCTCGCGAGTCCCCGACCAGCGGCGAGGATTTCGAGATCGCGCTGCTCCAGGCGGAGTCGCTGCTGCGGGACGTGGACCGGTCGCGCGCGCGCGTGCGCCTCACCCAGGCCTTGTCGCTCGGGATCCCGCTTGCCGTGGCCGTGATGCTGACGCTGGCGATCGGCGCGGGCAGCGTGGGCGCCCTGACCGCGCTCATCCTCGCGGCGGTGTGCGCGGCACTGGCGGCGCTGGCCGTCGGGTGGCTGCAGCTGTTCATCCTCGTTCCCGCCGTGCGCCGGATCGGCCGCGACGAGCGGGCGATGGTCGAGATCACCGGGGTCCTGCGCGAGCTGATGGGAACCGTCTCCGAGCGGGAGGGGTGGAGCGCGTCCCGCAAGCACCTCGCGCGCACCCGGATAGCCCGCTTCCCGATCAGCAGCCGGGGGTCGCGGTGAGCGACCGGCCGGCGGGCGCCTGGGAGGTCGGCGACCGGATCGCGGTCGTCCTCGCGATCGTGTCGGCCATCGCCGGGGGAATCTTCGCGTTCCTCGGCCACTACCACGTCCTGCACCTCGACCAGGACAAGGAAGACCTCATCGGGCTGGTCGCGGGCCTTGCCCTCGGCGGCCTGATCGCCGTGGTCTGGGCCGTGCGGATCCTGTTCGATACCTTCCGCCGGGACCGGGGGAACGCCGGGAACATCCTGCTCGGGGTCGGGGTGATCATGCTGCTCGCGGCCCTCGGCGGCGGGCTGGCGATCTAGGCGACGGCCGGCCGCGCGGGCGCCGCCCGTACCCGTCGCGGGCGCCCTCACAGGCCGGTATCCGACCAGTCGATGGTGGCCGGCTGGACCAGCGGGGTCCCTACCTGCACCTGGAGGTTCTCGTGGGAGCCGAGCGCGACATCGCGCGGGTTCCCCGTGAAGACCTGGCCGTTCACGGTGACCGTGACCTTGCCCCGGGCCGGCCCGGCCTGGCTCGCCGTCAGCGGCTGGCCCCACTCGTCGAAGAAGTCGCCGAGGGTGAAGGTCCGCTTGACCGGGGACTCGATGTGGACGATGCCGTCGGCCGCGTGCGTGTGCAGCCAGTAGAAGCAGTTGCCGGTCTCGATGAACGGGCCCTGCTGGCTCTGCGTCGGCGTCCCCCCGGGGATGCCGATCGCGGCCGGGACCGAGCGCTGCTGCCCGTTGACGAAGATCGTCAGGTGGGTGTGAATGTGGAACAGCGTCTGCTCGCTGGTGTCGCAGCTGATCCCGTCGATCGCCTGCCCGGTGGTCTTGGGTGACACCGCCGCGAGCGCGGGCGCGTCCGGCACCGGCACCTGCTCGGGCCCGAGGGGGCCCGGTGACGGCGCCGCCCTGAGCGGGCCGAGGGACGACAGCGGCGCGAACGAGCCCGCCCCGGCGCTGCCGGGGCTCCCGGACGAGCCGCCCGAGACGCCGAGGCCGATCCCGATCCCCGCGCCGGCCACGACGATGGCGGCCCCGCCCCAGGCCGCCAGGCGCAGCCGCCGCTTGCGCCGGGCCTCCTGCTGCCGTGCCTGCCCGATCGCCTGCCGCCTGCTCTCCCGCGAGCTCCGCTCAGACATCCGCGCCCCATTCCTCACATCTACGGACCAAGTACGTACTATCTCCGTACGTAGATAGTAGCAAGTACTATGGCGGGTATCGACCGCAGGACCCGGAGAAGAGGGTGGTGCCCGTGCGTGGCTTCGGCGACCTGGAAGCGGTGATCATGCACCGCGTCTGGGAGCACGAGGGCCCGGTAACCGTCCGCGAGCTGTTCGACGGCCTGCGCCTGACCCGGCCCATCGCCTACACCACGGTCATGTCCACCATGGACAACCTGCACCGCAAGGGCTGGCTCGCCCGGGAGCGGGACGGCAAGGCCTACCGGTACACCGCCGTCGCCAGCCGCGAGGAGTACAGCGCCCGGCTGATGGGGGAGGCCCTCGCCGAGGCGGGCGACGCCGAGGCGGTGCTCAGCCACTTCGTCGCGGCCATGGACGGCGGCCAGGCCGACGCCCTGCGAGCGATCCTGGACCGCTTCGACGCGACTGTCCCGGACGGGGCCCAGGACCAGGAAGCCGCCAGCCCGGGAAGTAGCCGCCGCGCGAGCGGCAGCCGGCAAGGCCGGGCGTCGTGACCGCCCCGCTGGCCCTGCTCGGCTACGCGATCGCCGCCGCCTGGGCCACCCCGGCCCTGCTCGCCCGCCTGGCCGAGCTCGCCGCCGACGATCGCGCGGCCTGTCTCGCCGGCCGCCGGGTCCTGATGACCGCGCTCCTGGCGATCGCCACCGGCACGGCGATCCCGGGCGCGGCGATCCCGGCTGCCCCCCTGGTTGCGGGCAACGCGCTGGCGGCCGCCGCCCACGCGGTCCCCGCGCGGGTCGAACGGCTGCTGCACCCGCCGGGGCCGCGGGCCGCCGTCCGGTCGGGCCTGCCCCTGGCGCTGCTATCGGCGCTGCTCATCGCGGCCCCGGCGGTGCTGGCGATCGCGGCTTAGCGGGCTGGCGTTACCGTCCGCCACGGACGTCGGGCGACCGGGGCGGCGCCTGGGCCATCGCGTCGTGCCCGGGCAGCCCGATCTCGCCGGCCGGCTGCTCGCGCTTGCCTGGGAGCGCCGGGAACGGAAGCGGGAAGCCAGGGAGCGAAGGGCCAGCCGGCCAGGCCAAGTTCTTACTAACCGCGTACAGCCGCCCGGGCGAGGTAAGGGCGGCCCGCCGCCGCGCCGCCGACATGGTGTCCAGCCACGTCAAAGGAGCGTCATGAAGTCCATCCGCAAGATCGCGACCGTAGCCGGCGCCGTAGCCACCATGGCCACTGTCGCCGCGGGCAGCGCGACCGCCCTTTCCGCCCTTCCCGCCAGCGCCGCCACTCTGGCCAGCACAGCCACCCTGACCAGCGCGCACCATGGCCAGCCGGCTGGCACCGTGTTCGTCCAGACCGACGGCGCCAGCGGCAACGCGATCGTCGCCTACGACCGCACCGCCAGCGGCGGCCTGCGGCAGGCGGGCACCTACCCGACCGGGGGCGACGGCGGCCAGCTGTCGGGCTCGGTCGTGGACCACCTCGCGTCGGAGGGATCGCTCGCCTACGACCGCCAGGCGGGCCTGCTGTACGCGGCCAACGCGGGCAGCAGCACGATCACGGTGTTCGCCGTGCGCGGCGACCGGCTCGCCCGCCTGCAGGTCATCGGGTCCGGCGGCCAGTTCCCGGTCAGCATCGCCGTCCGCGGCAGCCAGGTCTACGTGCTCAACGCCCGCGACGGCGGCGCGGTGGCCGGGTTCCTGCGGGTCGGCGGCTTCCTGGTCCCGGTCCGGGCGTGGCACCGCGCGCTCGGCCTGGACCCCGCCCAGGTGCCGGAGTTCACCAGCACGCCCGGCCAGGTCGCGTTCACGCCCGACGGCTCGCACCTGGTGGTCACGACCAAGAACGGCGCCAACACGGTCGACGTGTTCGGCGTCGGCCCGTTCGGCCCCTCGGCGGCGCCGGCGGTGACGTCGCTGCCGGGGACCGTCCCGTTCGGGTTCACCTTCGACGCCCGCGGCCACCTGGTGCTGACCGAGGCGGGCCCGAACGTCGTCGCCACGTTCCGCGTCGCCCGCGACGGCGCCCTCAGCCAGCTCGCCGCGGTCGCGACCGGCCAGGCGGCGACCTGCTGGATCACCGCCGCCGACGGGACGCTGTACGCGTCCAACGCCGGCAGCGGCACCGAGTCGGTGCTGCGGGCCGCCCCGTCCGGCGCCCTGACCTCCCTTGGCACCGCGCCGACGGACGCGGGCACGGTCGACGCGACCGCGTCCGGTGACGGCCGCTTCCTGTACGTGCAGACGGGCGGGGCGGGCATCGTCGACGCCTACCGGATCGGCGCCGGCGGCGCCCTGACCGAGGCCGGCTCGGTGACCGTCCCCGGCGCGGTCGGCGCGGAAGGCATCGCCGCTTCTTAGCCAACCGTTATTTCACGGGCCCGGGCGCCGCTGGCCACGCCGCCAGGTCGGCTGGGGCCCCGCCAGGCAGTGCTAGCCGCCGGGCTGCTCGCTGGTGATCGCCGCGAGCAGCCCGGCGAAGTCCTCGCCGCAGGGCCCGCACGCGGCCAGGTGCACCGCGACCCCCCGGTAACGGGCGGCGGCGTCCTCGCCCGCGGCGATCAGGTCGGCGTAGGCGTGCAGGATCGCCGTGGCCTGGTCGCAGCCGACATCGCGCGGGTCGGTCCGCAAGAAGCGCTCCAGCGCCGCGAGCTTGCTCATGGCTGTTGCCCTCCGTCCGGCTCGTCCAGGTACCCCTTGGCGACCAGCGCGGCCCGGATCTTACGCCGGGCGTCGAACATCACCTTGTAGATCGCGTTGCGCTGCAGGCCGAGGCGGGCGGCGAGCGCGTCCAGCGGTATCCCGTCCACCACGATCGCCACGAAGACCCGGCGCTGGTGCCCGGTCAGCTCCCGCTCGGTGACCCGGCGGATCTCCGCCAGGATGGCCGCCGCGGTCGCGTGCTGCTCCGGGTCCAGGCCGAGCCGGTCCGGGAGCAGCTCCCACTGCGCGGCGTCCAGGCTGGGGGCCGCGTGGCGCCAGTAATGGCGGCCGAGCTTGCTCGACACCTCCAGGATGACGAACCGGTAGGCCCAGGTCATGAAGCGGCTCTCGCCCCGGAAATCCCCGAGCTTGGCCAAGATCGCCAGCATCGCGTCGGCCGCCGCCTCGTGCGCCACGTCGTCGAGCTCGGGCCCGGTCACCGGCGTGCTGGCCGCCCGGCGCCGCACCTCCGCTAGCGCGATCCGCACCAGCCGCCCGTGCAGCTCCTTCTCCGCCGCCAGCCGCTCGGCGGCAGGAGCCGGGCCAGCGCCCGGACCTCCGGCCGCCAGCCGCCGCACCCACCCGGCGGACTCCTCGTCCAGCTCCCGTGTCCCCGGCCGGGAAGATTCCACGGCGCCAGGCTACCGCCGCTCTCCCCTAAGGTTGCCCCCCGTGCTGGCGGGCCTCGCCAGCCTCGGGCTCAGGCCCGCTTGTCCAGGTAGCCCGTCATCCGGGTGAGCAGGCCCATCGCCCGGTGCAGGTCGGGGGAGGCGGGCGCGGCGGCCTCGTCCGGCAGCCCGGCCAGGACCGGCTCCAGGCCGGGCGACAGCGCCCGCGCCATCCGGGCGCAGATGAGGGCGGCGTCCCGGACAGCGGGCGGGTCCACGCTCCACAGCGCCTCGAACCGCCGCCGGGAGTCGGGCCCCCCTGCCCCGCCCGGGAACTCCCAGGCCGCGACGAAAGCGGGATGATCGCGGTCCGCGCACACCAGGAACCACTCCCGCCGCAGCGGCGCGCCGGCCGGGATGCGGACGGTCAGCGGCTCGCCCGGGGGTGGTTCACCGGGCGACAGCACGCCCGGCTCAGCGGGCTCGCCGAAGTCGGCGAAGACGACCACGAAGCGGGCCGTGCGGGCCAGTTCCGCCCACCGCGCGCCGGACTGCCGGTAGAACCGCTCCTGCTGGAACCCGGCGAACAGGGCCGCGTGCCCGGCCCGCGCGCAGCACTCGTCCTCCATGGCCCGGGTGATGGCCAGCAGCGTGGCCTTGCTGAGCTCCTGCGGGACCCTTCGTGATCCTGCTGCTCACCGGGACCTACCTGTCGCTGTTCTTCGTGCCGTCGCAGGGCGCGGCCGTCTACCACGGCTCGTACGTCAAGCTCGACGGCATCTCGATGTCGCAGGCGTACCAGTCCACCTTGCAGGGGATCCCGATCGTCGGCACCTGCGTGTCGTTCTTCCTGTTCGGCGGGGCGTTCCCCGGCGACTCGGTCGTGCCGCGGATGTACATCCTCCACGTGCTGCCGATCCCGGGCCTCATCCTGGCCCTGATCACCGCCCACCTGTTCATCATGGTGCACCAGAAGCACACCCAGCGGCCGGGCCTGGGGCGCACCGGCCAGAACGTGGTCGGGCAGCCGTTCTGGCCGTACTTCCTGCTCAAGGGGCAGGCCTGGTTCTTCTTCATCTTCGGCGCCCTCGTCCTGCTGTCGACGTTCGCGCAGATCAACCCGGTCTGGCTGTACGGGCCGTACACGCCGCTGGCCATCTCCTCGGCCTCCCAGCCCGACTGGTACCCCGGCATCCTCGATGGCGCGGTGCGGATCATGCCCGGCTGGGAGGTGAACTTCCTCGGGCACACGGTCACCTTGAGCGTGCTCATCCCGTTCGCCGTGCCCGCTGTACACCCTTACCTGGATCGCGCGGGTGATGGTCTTCGCCGGGCCGGCGGCCGCGTTCATCATCACCCGGCGAGTCTGCCTCGGCCTGCAGCGCGAGGACCGGGACCGGCTCGAGCACGGGGCGGAGACCGGCATCATCCAGCAGTTGCCGGACGGCGGGCACGACGCGGCGCCCGCCCGGCGGTCAGGAACCGCCCGCCGGCACCGCGTAGGCGACGATGTTGTCCAGGTAGTGGCCGGTCGCGGCGTCGAACGGCCCGCCGCAGGAGACGATCACCAGCCGGGCCGTCACCTGCTGGCCGAAGACGGCCGCGACCGGCAGGGCGCTCTTGTCGTAGGCCCGCAGCGCGACGATCCGGTAGCGGTAGGCATGCCCGCCCGCGATGACCGTCGCGCTGTCCCCGGGCCGCGCGTCCTGCAACCGGATCAGCGCAGCGTCTTGCCCGCGGCCGACCCGATCGCGTAGACGACGGTGCCCATGCCCGCTAGCTCGGGCTGTTGTCGGGCGGGACGGCCTCGTTCTCCGGCGGCGGGAGCGGGGGAGTGCCGTCGCCGAACGGCCGGCCCCCGAGCTGCTCGCGGTGGTGCGGCGTCACCCAGCCGAGCGTGTCCGGGCCCTTGGGGACGATCCGGGTCGGGTTGAGGCCGGTGTGCACCCGGTAGTAGTGCTGCTTGGTCTGCGCGAAGTCGATCGTGTCGCCGAAGCCGGGGGTCTGCCACAGGTCGCGGGCGTAGGCCCACAGCACCGGCATCTCGGTCAGCTTGTTCCGGTTGCACTTGAAGTGCCCGTGGTAGACCGCGTCGAACCGGGCCAGCGTCGGCCACAGCCGCACGTCCGCCTCGGTGATCGTGTCCCCGGCCAGGTACCGCCGGCTCTCCAGCCGCTCCGACAGCCAGTCCAGCCGGGCGAACAGCTTGTCGTAGGCTTCCTCGTAGGCGCTCTGGGAGGCGGCGAACCCGCACTGGTAGACGCCGTTGTTCACGTCCCGGTACACCTGCGCGCTGATCTCCTCGATCTCGTCCCGCAGCCGCTCGGGGTACAAGTCGGGGGCACCCGGCCGGTGGTAGGCCGTCCACTCGCTTTCCAGGTCGAGCGTGATATGGCTGAAATGCGAGGTGACGACGGCTCCGGACGGGATGTCCACGATCGCGGGCACCGTCACCCCGCGCTCGTAGCCGGGGACGGCCTTCTCGTAGGCGTCGCGCAGGAAGTGAACGCCGAGCACCGGGTCGAGGCCGCCCGGGTCCAGGTCGAACGTCCAGCTCCGCTCGTCGTGCTCCGGCCCGCAGATGCCCATCGAGAGCACCTGCTCCAGGCCCAGCAGCCGCCGGACGATGATGGACCGGTTCGCCCACGGGCAGCCGCGCGCCACCACCAGCCGGTACCGTTCCGCCTCGACCGGCCACCCGTCGCGCCCGTCGGCGGTGATCCGGTTGTCGAGATAGGTGGTATCCCGGACAAACTCTCCAGTCTTGCTCATGCCAGGGAACGTACCCCGCCGGGCGGCGCCGCGACCGCCCGGGCCCCACGAGGCCTGCGCCTCGTCCCCCGCGTGGCCGGTTCTCCCGGTTATGCCCGGGAAATCCGAAAAGATCCGGAGCGCCCGCCAGCCAGGACGCCACCGGGGGCGGTGGCAGGAAAGGAGGGGCATTCGTCCTTGCTGCCACGCGGCCGGCCCGGCACGCTAGGGCCATGAGCAGCCACCACGGCCCGGCTAGCACCCGCAGCCGACGTGCCCCGCCCGGACCTGATCCTGGTGCCCGGCGGTGCCGGGCAGGCGAACCAGATGGGCCCCGGCCCGCTGGCCGAGTGGCTGGTGGCGGCCGACGCGACCAGCACCTGGACCACCGCGGTGTGCACCGGGTCGCTGATCCTGGCCGCCGCGGGCCTGCTCGACGGGCGCGCCGCGACCACGCACTGGCTGGCGATGGACGAGCTGGCCCGGCTCGGGGCCACGGCGGTGCGCGAGCGGTACGTCTTCGACGGCAAGTACGCCACGTCGGCCGGCGTCTCGGCTGGCATCGACATGGCCCTGGCCCTCGCGGCCCGGATCGGCGGCGAGGAGGCCGCCCAGCGTTACCAGCTCGCCATCGAGTACGACCCGCGCCCGCCGTTCAGCGCGGGCTCGCCCGAGACCGCCCCGCCCGGGCTGGTCGCGTCGGCCCGGGCGGCCAGCCGGTTGCGCTAACGGGGCAGGAAAGCAGGGCGGCTAGCTGAACGGGGCGAATGCCCCGGCCCGGCGCTCGTAGTCGTACCGGTAGATCTCCTGGCCCGCGATGAAGGCCCGCTCGGCCCGGCTCATCACGTCGAGCGGATCGCCCGACCAGATGACGATGTCCGCGTCCTTGCCCGCGACCAGCGACCCGAGCCGGTCATCGATCCCCAGCACCCGGGCGGGGACGATCGTGATCGCGCGCAGGGCCTCCTCCGGGGGCAGGCCCTCGCGCACCGCGAACGTCGCCGAGTGGACGAGGAAGTGGATCGGCACCACCGGGTGGTCGGTGGTGATCGCGATCGGGATCCCGGCTTGCGCCAGCAGCGCCGGGGAGGCGATCGTCCGGTTCCGCAGCTCGACCTTCGACCGGGCGGTCAGCAGCGGGCCGATCACGACCGGGACCCCGGCCGCGGCGACCTTGTCCGCGATCAGGTACGCCTCGGTGCCGTGGTCGATGACGAGGTCGGTCCCGAACTCGGCCGCGATCCGCAGCGCGGTGGCGATGTCGTCGGCCCGGTGGCAGTGCTGCCGCCACGGGATCTCCCGCCGCAGCGCGAGGGCGAGCGACTCCAGCCGCAGGTCGCGCTTGGGCGCGTCCCCGGGCGAGGCCTCGCCGGCGTTGCCGGTCTCGTACGCCTGGTGCTCGGCCAGGTAGTTCGAGGCGGCGACCAGGGCCGAGCGGATCACCGAGGCCGTCCCCAGCCGGGTCGCCGGGGTCTCGTTCCGGTTGCCGTAGTTGCGCTTGGGGTTCTCGCCGAGGGCGGACTTCAGGCCCGACGGGGCCCGCAGCACCATGTCCTCGACGGTGGCGCCCCAGCAGCGGACCGCCGCCGTCTGGCCGCCGATCGGGTTGCCCGAGCCGGGCTGGACGTTCACCGCCAGCACCCCGCCGCCGATCGCGTCCCGGAAGCCCAGGTCGGCCGGGTTGATCGCGTCGATCGCGCGCACCTGGGCCTGGTTGGGGCCGGTGAGCTCGTTGGTGTCGGTGCCGGCCCAGCCCGCGCCCTCCTCGTACGCGCCCAGGTGCGAGTGCGCGTCGATGAGCCCGGGCAGCACCCACTTGCCGGTCGCGTCGATCACCGGGATGCCGTCCGGCACGGCGAACCCCGGCCCCAGCACGGCCGAGATCTTGCCGTCGGTCACCAGGACCGTCCCGCCGTCGATCGGGTCGCTCTCGACCGGCACGACCCGCCCGCCGACAATGGCGATGCTGGTGCTGGTGGCGGAGCTGGCGCTAGTCACGGGGTTGTCGTACGGCGCCGGGTCGTTGCTGGGTACTGGGCTGTTGTCGGTCACCGGCCAATCGTAGAGTCCGCCGCCGCGCGCTGGCCGCGGTTGATGATCGCCAGGGACTTGGCCGCCCGGACCGCGTCCTTCAGCGTGGCCAGGTCGAACTCGCCGTAGTGGCGCTTGCCGTTGATGAAGAAGGTCGGCGTGCCGGAGACGGTCGCGAGGTCAGCCGACTCGACGTCCTCGGCGACCCGGCCCGCGAAGCCGTGCCCGCGCAGGTCGTTGACGTACCGCTCGATGTCGAGGTCCAGGTCTTGGCCGTACTTCAGCAGGTCCTTGAACTGCAGGTCGCCCTGGTGGTCCATCAGCATGTCGTGCATCTCCCAGAACTTGCCCTGGGCGGCCGCCGCCTCGGCCGCCTCGGCCGCGAACTGGGCGTGCGGGTGCACGTCGGTGAGCGGCAGGTGCCGGAACACGAACCGCAGCTCCCCGTACTCCTTGATCAGCTCCCGGACGACCGGCTCGGCCTGCCCGCAGTAGGGGCACTCGAAGTCCCCGTACTCCACCAGCGTGACCAGGGCGCCGTCGCCGGCCGGCCCGCGGATGTGGTCCCGCTCGGGGTCAACCGGGATGATCAGGTCGGTGATCGCCTCCTGGCGCCCGTACAGCAGCAGGATCCTGGCCCGCGGCGACAGCCGCGCGATGACGCGGAAGACCCCCGCGGTGATCAGGAACGAGCCGGCCAGGGCGGTCAGGATACCGAGCTTGGCGTAGCCGAGCTCGGTCCCGTCGAAGGCGAGCGAGGCGATGAGGAAGCTGACGGTGAAGCCCATGCCGGCGACCGTGCCGGTGCCGAGGACCGCGCCCCAGCCGGCCGACGGGGTGAGCCGGCCCATGGTCAGCCGGGCGGACAGGTAGGTGGCCCCGGCGATGCCGGCCGGCTTGCCGACCAGGTAGGCGATCATGACCCCGAGCGTGACCGGGCTGGCGTAGGCGGCCGCGAGGAAGCTCCCGCTGAACTTGATGTCGGTGTTGGCCAGCGCGAACAGCGGGACGATGACGTAGCTGGCGGCCGGGTGGAACATCAGCTGCAGCCGGTCGTTGGGCGAGATCGCGGACCGGGCCGCGTCCCGCGCCTCGCGGGCGTACTCGGCCGTCGGCTGCTCGCGGAACAGCCGGAACGCGTCGCTGGCCTGCTCCAGGTCGCTCCGGCTGGCCGGGGCGGCGTAGGTCAGCAGGCCCATGACCAGGCCGGTGACGATGGGGTCGACGCCGGAATTCCAGAACGCCACCCACGCGCCGAGCATGCAGACCAGGTAGGCGAGGCCGTTGCGGACCTGGCGCAGCCGCAGGGCCACGATGCCAGCCAGCAGGACCAGCCCGATGACCAGCGGCACCACCTTGATCGAGCCGCTGTAGAAGGCGGCGATGATGATCAGCGACAGCAGGTCATCGACGATGCTGAACGTCAGCAGGAACGTCCGCACCCGGTCGGGCAGGCCCTTGCCCGCCAGGGCCAGCGCCCCCAGCGCGAACGCGGTGTCGCTCGACATCGCGGTGCCCCAGCCGTGGCCCTCGGGAGTCCCGGCGTTGAAGGCCAGGAAGATGATGACCGGGACGATCATGCCGCACAGGCCCGCCATGACCGGCAGCGTCAGCCGCGAGCGGGCCCGCAGCTCGCCCAGGTCCAGCTCCCGGCGGGCCTCCAGCCCCACGACGAGGAAGAAGAACGACATCAGGCCCGAGTTGACGAACTGCCGCACGGTCAGCTGCAGGGCCGAGCCGCTGACCGACAGGCGCAGGTCCGCCCCCCAGAAGCGCTCGTAGCTCCCGGCGGCCACGTTGACCCAGATCAGGGCGACGACCGCCGCGCTGGCGAGGATGGCGGCGCTGCCGGTCTCGGTGCGCAGGAAGCGGCGCAGCGAGGTCTCGTGATTCGACCGCCACGGCGACTGGGGACTGCTCATGCCCCCCATTGTCCCCGGAGGCTGGCGCCCGTCCACCACGAGTCCGGGGAGACCGGCTGGCTGTTCACGGCCCGTGGCCGTAAGGGCCGGGCGGGTCGCACGGCGCCGCCTGGAGGCCGGCGCCGTCCGCGGCGCCGTCGGCCGCATTTAGTTGCCGTCAGAGGGCGCCATCCCACAGCCGGCGCTCACCGCCGCGCGGGTCCGGGACCACCTCGTTGCTCGCGGTGCTGTCCCGGGCGAAGGTCATCACCGGGCGGTCGCTGCCGTAGGCGGGCCAGTCGCTGAGCTCGCCGGCGCGGGCGAACTCGATCCAGCGGGCATGCATCGCCGCCGCGAGGCTCGCGGGGGCGGCGTCACCGGTCAGGTCGCTGGTGCCGGCGGCGCCCAGGGTGTCCCAGGCGAACGGGATGTCCGACACGTGGCAGGCGCCCAGCGGCAGGTCCGTGCCGATCGTGACGGGGGAGCGCCAGCCCAGCTCGTAGACGTAGGTGGCGGCGGGCGCGTCGCGGCGGGCCTCGGCGACCCGGTAGCTGGGGATCCGGAACATGCGGTCGCTCATCACCGCCGCGAACACCTCGGCCGGCCCCGACCGGGAGTAGGGGCCGCTGGCGCCGGCCGCGTAGGCGTCGTTCGCGCCGGCGGTGTCCCGCCCGTTCAGGCCCGGGTCGCCGCTCAGCATCAGGTCGAAGAGGCCGCTGCCGTCGCGCGGCGCGGCCGGGCCGAAGGCGCTCGCCCGCAGCGGCGCCGACCACGGCTCAGGGGGCAGCGGCGCGCAGAACCAGTTGTCCGGGGTGAGGGGCGTCCCGTAGGGGAGGCCCAGGAAGACGCCGATCCCATCGCTGACCTGGCCTGTTACCGGGCCATCGGCCGTCTCCACGGTCCAGGTGCCGTCGTTCCAGGTGCCGTCGGACACGTTCCCGCCTCACGCTCGCAGTGGTGGCCCGGGCCGGCTGCGCGCCCGGCCCGGGCCGTCCCGGTCGCCAACGGCGAGAATACTGTCACGTTAAGTGAGTGAATGTCAATGAGATCCCTTATGTGATCGCAGGGGCAATCTCATAGTGATAGCGGCCCGCCTGGCGCCGGCCGCCTGGCGCCGGCCGTCGCTACCCGGCGGCGGTGGCGCGCTCGATGATCGCCCCGGCCGGGACGCCCCGGGGGAGGGCGCCGTAGGCGCGTCCCCAGTCGCTGGCCAGCCGGGTGGCGACGAAGGCGCCGGCGACGGCCGGATCGCCGTGCCGGACCAGCAGCGCGGCCTGCAGGGTGACGGCCAGCGCCCCCGCCAGCCGGCGGGCGCCCGCCTCGTGGACGCCTGCCCCGCCTGGGCCGGCCGCCAGATCGGCTCTCACGGCGGCCACGTCCTTGCGCAGCCGGGCGATCGCCTCGTCCAGCCGCGGGTCCGCCCCGGCCGCGAGGTCCACCTCGGCCAGGAACGCGTCGGCCGCCAGCGGCTCGCGGGTGAGCGCGCGCAGCGCGTCCAGTGCCGCCACGTTGCCCGAGCCCTCCCAGATCGACCCCAGCGGCGCCTCCCGGTAGAGCCGGGGCATCCCCGACTCCTCCACGTAGCCGTTCCCGCCGAGGCACTCCAGCGCCTCGGCCGCGTGCGCCGGGGCCTGCTTGCACACGTGGTACTTGGCCGCCGCGAGGGCCAGGCGCCGGAAGGCCGCCTCGGCCTGGTCGCCCCGCGCCGCCCGGTCGGCCGCCCCGGCCAGCCGCAGCGCGACCATGGTGGCCGCCTGCGACTCGATGGCCAGGTCAGCCAGGACGGCGGCCATGAGCGGCTGCGCCACCAGCGGGCGGCCGAACGCGCTGCGGTAGGTGGCGTGGTGGACCGCGTGGACCACCCCGAGGCGCATGCCCGTCGCGGCGGCGAGCACGCAGTCCAGCCGGGTCGAGTTGACCATGTCGAGGATGGTCCGCACGCCCCGGCCCTCCTCGCCCACCAGCCAGGCGGTGGCGCCCTCGTACTCGACCTCGGCCGAGGCGTTGGACCGGTTGCCGAGCTTGTCCTTCAGCCGCAGCAGGCGCATGGCGTTGCGGGTGCCGTCGGGCAAGGCGCGCGGCAGCAGGAAGCACGACTGCCCGTGCGGGGCGTGGCCGAGGACCAGGAACAGGTCGTTCATCGGGGCCGAGGTGAACCACTTGTGGCCGGTGATCCGGTAGCTGCCGTCCCCCGCCGGGAGCGCCGTCGTGGTGTTGGCCCGCACGTCCGAGCCGCCCTGCTTCTCGGTCATCGACATGCCCGCCAGCAGCCCCGCCTTGCCCGCCGGCGGGCGCAGCCCCGGGTCGTAGGCCCGGGCGGCCAGCAGCGGCTCGTAGACCCGGGCCAGGCCGGGCGCGTGCCGCAGGGCGGGGACGGCCGCGTACGTCATCGAGACCGGGCAGCAGTGCCCGGCGTCGGCCTGCCCCCACACGTACAGCCCCGCCGCCCGGGCGACGTGCGCCCCCGGCCGGGCGTCGGCCCACGGGGTCGCGTGCAGGCCGCTGGTGACGGCGACCCGCAGCAGCTCGTGCCAGGCCGGGTGGAACTCCACCTCGTCGACGCGGTGCCCGTAGCGGTCATGGGTGCGCAGCCGGGGCGGGTTCTCGTTGGCGAGGCGGCCGTGCTCCTGGAACTGCTCGCTCCCGGCCAGCCGCCCGAGGCGGCGCACCTCGCCCGTCGCCCAGCCCGCTCCCTCGCGGGCCAGCGCCGCCAGCAGGGCCGGGTCGGCGGCGGCGTCGTAGTCGGCCAGCGGCGGCGGCTGGTTGGTGACCTCGTGCGTGCGGAAGCCTTCGGGGGCACCGGGCTTGGGGGTGGAGAGCGCGGGGGTGGCTGCCATCCATCCAGCCTGCCAAACGCCGGGCGGCCAGGGCTAGCGCCCCGGCCGCCCGATATCTGCCCCTACGTCGCCCGCGGCCGGCCGCTCAGCCGCGCTCCCGGAAGCCGAGGCCGTCGCTGCGGGTGCGGGTGGCGGTGAAGGAGTCGAGCTCCACCGGGGCCGGGTACGGGTTCGCGGCCGTGGCCGCCGGGGTGTGGTAGAAGGTGAGCTTCATCGTGGTCTTGTCGCCCGGGAACCGGCCCGGGTCCACGTCGAAGACGCCGATGCCCCACGGGTGGGTGGTGTCGGGGTCGCGCCGTCGCTCACGACCTGGAACACGTAGTCGGTGTCCGGCCGCGGGCCGTCGATCCGGGCGTGGTGGGTGATCGTCTCGATGCCGTTGTTGGCGTCGGTGTAGCCGCGGGTCTCGGCCGGGACGACCCGGCCGAAGCCGTGGTGCGCGGTCCCGAGCACCACCCGCGGCCGCGACACCGACGCCGGCGTCGCCCGCGAGACGGCGACCTCGCTGGCCGGGCTGGCGCCGAACGTCAGGTGGACCTGCTGGGCCGACGGCGCGTCCGCCCTCGCCGGCTGCTGCCAGATCACCGGCCCGCTGGCCACCGCGAGGCCGGTCGCGGTGACGCCCACCCCGCCCAGGAACGTCCGGCGCGATAGCCGGGCCCCCTTCTCGTTCTCCGTCACGATGCAAGAGGCCACAGCCCTGATAGCCGTAAAGTTAGGTAAGGCTACCCTAGCTTTATCGAGTTACTTAACTGGATCTCAGGAAATGCGCACCCGATTAGTCACGGGCGAAATGCGGATAGCGATGAAGGGGAAAAGGCAGAGAGGCCAGGGTGTGGCACCCGGCCCCTCTGCGCATGGGGAGCTGGCTCGCTCAGGCCGCCGGGCCGGTGGCCAGGGTCACGGTCGCGGTGTGCGACTGGCCCTCGGCGTCGGTCCAGGCGAGGCTCACCTTGCTGCCCGGGTGGTAGCCCTCGAGTACCTGCTGGATGCTGGTGCTGGTGCCGACCGCGTGGCCGGCGACGGCGGTGATCACGTCGCCCTCGGCCAGGCCGGCGCTGGCGGCGGGGGTGCCGGAGGTGGCGCCGGCGATCTCGACGCCCTGGGTGTAGCCGGACTGGCTGGTGCTGACGCCGACTCCGAGGAACGCCGTCGCCCCGATGTGCACGACGCTGGACGCCGTCCCGGCCTCGATCTGCTTGGCGATCGACAGCGCCTGGTTCGCCGGGATCGTGTACCCCTGGGTGGTGCTGCCGGTCGAGCTCGAGCCGCTGCCCGAGCTGCCGCTGCCCGAGCTGCCGCTGCCCGAGCCGCCGAAGCCGAAGCCGCCGGACCCGCCGGCGTTGCCGCTCGGGCCGGTGAACTGGTAGCCCGAGGAGGCCGCGGTGTCCACCCCGATCACCTGCCCGCGGGAGTTGACCAGCGGCCCGCCGGAGTCCCCGGGCTGGATGCCGGCGTTGGACTCGATCAGCCCGGACAACTGCTCGGAGGAGCCGGAGCTCTCGTCGGAGGCGGTGATCGACTGGTTCAGCGCCGTCACCGTGCCGGGCGCGACCGACGGGGTGCCGTCAGTGCCGCCCGCGTTGCCCAGCGCCACCACCGTGTCGCCCGCCTTCACGCTGGAGGAGTCCCCGAAGGACGCCGTCGTCAGCCCGGCGGCGCCCGTCGCCTTCAGCACCGCGATGTCGTGCGACTCGTCGTAGCCCACGACGGTCGCCTTGTACGTCTTGCCGTTGCCGATGTCGGTGATCGTCACCGCCGTCGCGCCGTTGATCACGTGGTTGTTGGTCAGGATGTAGCCGTCCGACGACAGCACGATCCCGGTGCCCTTGGCGGTCGCGTCCTGGTAGCCAAGGGTGGACGTCACGTCGACCAGGCCCGGGTCCACCTTGCTGGCAATCTGCTGGGCGGTCATCGTCGTCGTGGACGTCGCCGCCGCACCGCCATGCGCGGCGCCGCCCGGCTCCAGCGCGAGCGTGGCGCCCGCCCCGATCGCCACCGCGACCGCGGCCGTCGCGGCCAGGCCGAGCAGATGCCGGCTCCGCTTCGGGCGTGGCGGCTCGGGCATTGGGTACTGTGAGTACGGATACGGTGCGAATGGCTCACTCATGGTCCTGCCACTCCGGTTCTGTCTTGTGGCTCTCCGGTTCGTACACCATGAGAATCGCCCAGCAAGCTTGGCGAAGCCCGAAGGACCGTTGAGTCGCTTCTCTGGGTCTCCTGAACGTTGGCTGATGATGCTGAAAGGGCGCTATGGAAGCCGCGTCGCCTCGTCCCCCGGTTGACGGCCCTGCTGGCGAGCTCGCCGCCCTGGCCCGGGACTACCTTGATGACCTGGCCGAGCGCCATCCCGACGCGGCGACCGACCTCGGCGACCACCGCTACGACGCGCACCTGCCCGACCTGTCGCCGGGCGCCCTGGACGACGAGCGGCGCGCCCTGGCTGGCTTCACCCGGCGGGCGCGCGCCCTGGCGGCCGGCCCGGCCGGTGCTGGCCCGGCGGGCGACGGCCCGGCGGGCGAGGGCCCGGCGGGCGGCGACACAGCCGGCTCGCTGACGGCCGAGCAGCGGGTAGACGTGGCCCTGCTGGCCGGGCGGGTCGAGCTGCGGCTGCTGGAGCTGGACGAGCTGCGCGAGCACGCCTGGAACCCGCTGCTGGCCAACCCCGGACACGCCATCTACGCGCTCCTGGCCCGCGACTTCGCGCCGCTGCCGGACCGCCTGGGCGCCGTCGCCGGGCGCCTGTCGCAGGTCCCCGCCCTCCTCGCGGCCGCCCGCGCCCACCTGGCAACGATGCCGAGGGTGCACCTGGAGACCGCCATCGGGCAGTTCGACGGGACGATCAAGCTCGTCGGCGACGCCATCGACACGGCCCTGGGCATCGACACGGCCCTGGCCGGCGGCTCCGGCGCGCGTGCCTCCCTCGTGGCCGCGATCGACCAGGTCCGCCCGGCCGCCCTGGAGGCGCTGGCCGCGCACCGCGACTGGCTGTCGGCCCGGCTGGCCGAGGGCCGGGCTGGCGGCGGCTTCGCCGAGCCGCGCCTGGGGCCGGAGCGGTTCGCCCGCAAGCTCGCGCTGACCTTGCAAGCCGAGGCGGACTCCGGCGCGATCCTGGCCCGCGCCGAGGCCGACCTCGGGCGGATCACGGCCGAGATCACCGAGCTCGCCGCCACGATCGGCGGTACCCCCCGCGAGGTGCTCGGGCGGCTGGCGGCGGACGCGCCCGACGGCGCCACGATCCTGCGGTTCTGCGGCCAGGCGCTGGCGGCTCAGTCGGCGTTCGTACGCGACCACGACCTTGTCACCGTGTACGACGACCCGGTCGAGGTCATCGACATGCCCGAGATCGACCGCGGCGTCTCGGTCGCCTACTGCGACGCGCCCGGCCCGCTGGAGGCGGCCGCGCTGGCGACGTTCATCGCGGTCTCCCCGGTGCCAGCTGACTGGAGCGCCGAGCGGGGCGCGTCGTTCTACCGCGAGTACAACCGGCACATGGTCCACAACCTGATGGTCCATGAGGCCATGCCCGGTCACTACCTGCAGTTCGCGCACGCCCGGCGGTTCACCGGGTCCGGCACCGACCTGCGGGCCGCGCTCTGGTCGGGCGCGTTCGTCGAGGGCTGGGCGGTGTACACCGAGGAGCTGATGGCCGCCCGCGGGTACCCCGGCGAGGGCGACCCCCGCGCGGTCCGCATGCAGCAGCTCAAGATGCAGCTGCGGACGACCATCAACGCGATCCTCGACGCCCGGGTGCACGCCTACGGGATGACCGAGGACGAGGCGATGGCGCTCATGACCGGCCGCGGGCTGCAAGAGGAAGGCGAGGCGGCCGGCAAGTGGCGGCGCGCGCTGCTCACCTCTGGCCAGCTGTCCACCTACTACGTGGGGTACCGGGAGATCGCCGACCTCGCGCGGGAGCTGCTGGCGGCCCCCGGCGCGACCGAGCGCGCCGTCCACGACCGCCTGCTCGCCCACGGCTCCCCGCCGGTCCGCCTGCTGCGCAGTGTTATCTGACAGGCACCGTCCGGCAAGAGGCGCTGTTAGGTGAGAAAAGGGTTCACCCGCGAATCGCGAGCGGCCCGTCAATACGGGTTTCGGGCGCCTGACCAGGGATAATGTACCTGCTGAGCTATTGGTGAGGCAGGCCTCCCGGCGGGAAAATGCCCATAACGGGCACCAGGGCTCGCAATGCAACCGCTGGCGGCACGTTACGCGTGCGGGTAAGAGTACGGGGCCACTCCTGTTCATGCCCTAGGGGGAGACATGTTCAGAAAAGTCCTAGTCGCCGCGGCGGCGTCGGGCTGCGCGCTCGCGGCCGTCGCCGCCGGGGTGCAGGCGCCCGCGGCGCAGGCAGCCACCAGCCCGACCACGACGGTGACGTTCTCGATCAACGCCGGCGCGCTGAGCATTACCGCGCCCGCGACCGCGTCGCTGGGGTCCGGCCAGCCTGGCGACACGATCGGCCCGACGGCGATCGGCAACGTCGTCGTCACCGACGCCCGGGCCACGCTCGGCGGCTCCTGGACCGCGACGGTGGCCTCGACCGACTGGACGACCGGCGGCGGGACCACGGCCGAGACGATCCCGGCGAGCAACGTCACCTACGCCCCCGGCACCCCGGCCAAGACCGGCATCGTCACGCTGACGCCGACCGCCGTCACCTTGTCGTCGAGCAAGGCCCAGGCTGTCGTCGCGGCCAGCGTCATCGTCGGCAACAACACCGCCACCTGGAACCCGGCCCTCACCGTCAACGTCCCGGCGGCCGCGGTCACCGGCACCTACACCGCGACGCTGACCCACTCGGTCGCCTAGGCCGTGTCCTGCCGATCATGGCAGCCCGGTGATGGCTGCGAGGATGGCGAGGCTGGCGCGGTCGATGCTGGCAGGCGCCGGCCTCCCGGCTCCCCCGTCCGTCCGCGCCGGCACGCCGGCCACCCAAGATCGCCCGGACACGCGCTAGCCGCCGGTCCACGTCAAGCCACGAAGGAGGGCCGGCCCGTTGCGCCGAGCACTTGGCTCGCTCGCGGTGCTGCTGGCGGCCGGGATGACCCTGGCCGCCCCCGCCGCGCTCGCGAGCACGGATGAGCCCGTCGCGCGGGCCGGCCCCTGGCTGCCTGCCCCGGCCGCGCCCGCTGGCAGCTTCGGCATCCGCCTGGTAGACGTCCCGGTGTCGGAGGCGCCCGACAGCCGCGCCTGGAGTTACATCATCGACTCGCTGCACCCGGGGACGGTGATCCACCGCCGGGTCGCCGTGCAGAACATGACGTCCGTCCCCGCCCGCATCAGCGTCTACGCGGACGCGGCCTCGATTACCGGCGGCGCCTTCATCGGCGCGGCCGGCCAGACCCGCAGCGACCTCACCAGCTGGACCTCGGTCGGCCAGCCGGTGCTCAACCTCGCCCCGGGGGCCTCCGCCATGGACATGGTGACGATCGCGGTGCCCGCCGACGCCACTGCGGGCGAGCGCTACGGCGTGATCTGGGCGCAGGAGACCGCCCGCGTCAAGCAGGGCCAGCAGTTCGCGATCAACGAGGTCAACCGGGTCGGGGTGCGCGTCTACCTGAACGTCGGCCCGGGCGGGCCGCCACCGGTCAGCTTCTCGATCACCTCGCTCACCGCCGGGCACACCGCCGCCGGGGCACCGCAGGTCGTCGCCCGCGTGCGCGACACCGGGCAGCGCGCCGTCGACCTCAGCGGCACCCTGAAGCTTTCCGGCGGCCCCGGGGGCTCGTCAGCCGGCCCGTTCCAGTTCGGGTCGAACCTGACGCTCGCCCCGGGCCAGTCCGGCCTCATGCGGGCGGTCCTCAGCAAGTCGACCCCGCCCGGCAGCTGGCGGGTGTCGGTGGCGCTGAAAAGCGATACCACCACCCGCCAGGCCGCCGCCACCCTCACGCTCGGCGGCCTCGCGGCCGCCGGCTACAGCTTCCCGGCCCGCAGCGTCGTCGGCGGCGGCATCGGGGCCGTGGTCCTCTTGCTGGCAACGTGGCTCCTCGCCCGCCGATTCGGCTGGCGCGTCCGCGGCCGCCGTATTTAGCAGCCCTGTCCCTATAGCAGCCCTGTCCCTATAGCAGCCCTGTCCCTATAGCAGCCCTGTCCCTATAGCCGTCTTGTCCTTAGCAGCCTTGTCCTTAGCAGCACCGCCCATCAGCCGCGCTGACGCCTCCGGAACGGGAAATGCGCAAATCCCTGTCTCGTCGTTGCCCAACCCGGCATCGCCTCAACCGGAGGCGGCACCGGCTCACTAGGACGGCGCGGCGCCCGGCCGGAACTGGCCGCCGCCCGGCGGTCGTGCCCTTGATCGGCTCGCTGTGCCTGCTGCTGGTTGCCCTGGCCGTCAGCCCCGAGCCGGCCCGGATGGCCGGCTCGGCCGTCGTCACGCTCGCCTCCGGCACTCCCCGCCCCAGTGGTTCCCCAGACCCCACGGGCACCGCCGACCCCGCCAGCACGGTGAAGCCGACCAGCACGGTGAAGCCGACCAGCACGGTGAAGCCGTCCAGCACGGTGAAGCCCGTCAGCACGGTGAAGCCCGTCAGCACGGCGAAGCCGTCCAGCACGGTGAAGCCCGCCAGCACGGTGAAGCCCGCCAGCACGGCGAAGCCGTCCAGCACAGGCAAACCGTCTGGTACCTCGCGGCCGACCAGCACAGCGCTACCCGTCAGTACCGTGCAACCCACGGGAACCCCAGTCCCCGGCCGCACCCCCGGGTCCGGCCCCGCCGCCACCGCGAGCACCACCCCGACCGCCGCTCCCGGGCCGGCTCCCGGGCGGGAAGCCGGGCCGTCGGCCGGGCCGCCGAGCGCGCCCGGCCCCGCTGCTACCAGCTATCCCCTCACGTTCACGGTCACCGCCGACAACCTCACCCCGGTCGCCGGCGGCACCGTCCGCTACACGGTCACCGCGGTCAACTCGACCGCGCTGCCCGCCCTGCTGGCGACGTTCAGCGTCAGCCTGCCCGGGGTCCTCGACGATGCCACCTACAACAACGACGCGACCGCGACCGCCGGGGCGACCAGCTTCGTGAGCCCGTCCCTGGGCTGGTCGGGCACGGTCCCGGCGAACGGCATCGTCACCGTCGCCTACTCGGTGACGGTGAAGAACCCTGACCCGGGCGACATGACCATGTCCACCACCGTGACCTCGCTCGCGCTGACCAGCAACTGCTTCCTGCTGCCGTCCGACCCGCGCTGCTCGGTGACGGCCAACGTGGCCGGGCTGCGCCTGGTGAACACCGCCAGCGTGACCACCGCCATCCCCGGCCAGACGGTCCGGTTCACCGCCACGTTCACCAACACCGGGCAGGTGCCCTACACCGGGATCAGCATCGCGCTGGACATGGCAGGCGTCCTGGACGACGCGGCCGACGACAACGACGAGAGCGCCACCGCGGGCACCCTGGCGCTCTCGGCCAGCGGCCCGGCCTGGACCGGGAACATCCCCGTGGGCGCCGCCGTGACCGCGACCGGCACGGTCACCGTCGCCCGCCCGGACCCCGGCGACAGGCTGCTGACCGCCGTGCTCGTCAGCTCCGCCGTCGGCGGCAACTGCCCGGCCGGGTCGGCCGACCCGCGCTGCGCGGCCTCGGTCCCGGTCCTGGTCCCGGTGCTCGCGATCGCCACCACCGCCAGCCCCGGCACCGCCTCCCCGGGGTTGCCCGTCACGTTCACGACCACGATCACCAACAGCGGCCAGACGGCCTACATCGCTGCGGTCGTGACCGCCGACCTGACCGGCATCCTCGATGACGCGGCCTACAACCGCGACGCGACCGCCACCAGCGGCACCCTGCTGTACCTGAGCCCGACGCTGATCTGGACCGGGAACCTCGCCGTGGGCGCGTCGGCCACGATCACCTACAGCGCGACGGTGAGCGACCCCGAGACCGGCGACCTGGTGCTGCGCAACGCCGTCACCTCCATCCTGGCCGGCAGCACCTGCCCCCCCGCCGCCCCCGCGGCCGGGTGCACCGTCACCGTCCCGGTCGTCCGCGGCTCCCTCGCCATCAGCGTTCCCGGCATCGCCAGCCTCGGCTCGGCCGCCCCGGGGGACGTCGTCTCCGGGAACCTGGGCACCGTCCAGGTCCTCGACGGCCGCGCGGTCGCCGGCGCGGCCTGGACCGTCGCGGTGTCCGGCAGCGACTTCCGGAACGCGACTGTGCCGGCGGCCGCGGCGATCGTGTCCGGCAACGCCCGCTACGTCATGGCCGCGCCCGCCACCACCGGCACGGCCACGTTCGCCAGCGTCCCCCTCACCGCCTTGTCCCTGGCCGGGCAGGGCGTCGTCACCGCCATTAACGCCAACGGCAGCACCACCGCGACGTGGAACCCGGTCATCATGATCACGATCCCCGCCGCCGCGATCGCCGGCACCTACAGCGCCACCATCGTCCACTCCGTCACCTAGCGGCCCCCGCCGGGCGGCCCCGGTGACCGGGTCGTAGCGAACGCCCGCCGGCCGGGCCTTACTGGCTCGATGCGGCCGAATTTCGCCCGCCGCCCGGCCGCACAGCCCGGGATTGCCGTCGATTCGCTTCACATGTGCGTCAAATCGACGGCAATCAGCCCAGATTTTCTGATAACAGCAAGATGGGAGGTGGCCGAACCGGAGCGCGGGGACGCTGGCGGACTGGCGGGGCCGGGATGGCCGGCGCGCGGCTCCCGCGGGCCGCGACGTCACGTGGCGGCCCGGCAGGCGTGACCGTGCTCAGGCCGGAGGGCTGAAGCGCCCGTCGACCGCGGTCCACCCGCCGTCCACGAGCAGCACGCTCCCGGTCACGTAGGACGCCGCGTCGGACGCCAGGTAGATCACCGCGCCCGCCATCTCTTCCGCCCGCCCCCACCGGCCGAGCGCGCCCTTGCTCGCGTAGGCGTCCCACCATTCCCGGTCGGCCTTGATCGGGGCAGTCAGCGGGGTATCAACCGGCCCCGGCGCGACCACGTTGACCCGCACCCCGGACGGGCCGAATTCCGCCGCCGCCGTCCGCGCGAGCATCACCAGCGCTGCCTTGGTCGCCGCGTAGACGCCCTGGCCGGGCTCGGTGGTCAGCGACCGGATCGAGGAGAAGCCGATGATGCTGCCGCGCCCCCGGGCGACCATGTTCGCCCCGAACGCCCGGATCATCTCGAACGCCGCCCGCAGGTTCAGGTCCACGACCCGGTCGAACTCGGCCGTCTGGTAGTCCAGCAGCCGCTTGCGGACGTTCATCCCCGTCGTGAACACCAGGATCTCGGCGTCGGCGTACTCCGCCGCCGCCCGCGCCACCGCCTCCGGGTCCCGCGCGTCCAGGTGGTACGCGACCCCGGCCGGCAGAGAGCCAGCTGTCTCCCGCGCCGCCGCCTCCATGATGTCGGCGCAGATCACCGTCGCGCCCGCGCCGGCCAGGCCGCGGGCGGCCTCCTGGCCGATGCCGCTGCCGGCCCCGACCACGACCGCCGCGCGGCCATCGAGGCGAAAGAGCTTGCTGTAGTCCATGGGACCTCCGGGGGAAGGGAAGGAAACATTGCCAGGCGACCTTTAACGGGCCCGGCTGGCTCCAGCCACATCCCGCGCCGTCGCGACTGGCCGGCCGTGCGCAGCCGCAGCCCGCTAGCCCGGTCCCCGCGCGGACGGGAAGAGGTCGAGGTAGCTGAGCCAGGGGCCATCCTCGGTCACGACGGTGGACGCCGCGAGCACCCCGTGCGTGATTGCCCGGGTGAAGCAGTCGGCCGCGGCTGACAAGATCGCGTGGAACTCCAGCGGCGTCGCCGGCGGCCCCTCGCCCGTCGCCAGCGCGAAGATCGTGTCCCCGTCGAACATGGAGTGCGCGGGCCGGATCGCCCGGGCCAGCCCGTCCTGGGCCACGGCCGCCAGCTTGGCGCACTGTGCCTTGGTGAGGCTGGCATCGGTGGCGACCACGCCAATGGTGGTGTTCAGCGGGCGCGGCACCGCCTTGCTGGGCCAGCGCTGGCCCGCCGACCGGCTCGACCCGGGGGCGTCACTGGGGGACGCCTGCCCGCCCGGCCCGTTCTCGCTCGACGCCTCCCAGCCCGGGGCCTTCCCGCCTTCCGCGCCACGGCCGGGCTGCCCGTCGCCCCGCCCGTCGCCCCGCCCGTCGCCGTCGCGGCCCTGGTCGCTAGCCTGGTCGCCGCCTTGCGCCGCGCCTCCCGGCGCTTGCCTGACTGGCAGCTCGCGGGGCCGGGGCTCCCGGGGCCGCGGGTCCAGCCAGTCCGCGCCCGCCTGGAGCTCAGCCGGGTCCGGCGCTACCAGCCAGTCGAACTCGCCCGGCAGCCCGAACCGCGCGCCGTACAGCTCACCCGTCCGCGGGTCGGCGACCGAGCCGACCGCGTTGACCGCCGCCAGCGCCGCGACCGTCACCCGCCTGCCGTTGCCGTCATCCATGGTGCCGCCGGAGCCGGGCGCCGGACCCAGGTCCGCTTCGCCCAGGACCTGGCTCGCGCTGCCGATGCCGCCCTTCAGCTGGCCCGCGAGGGCGCCCGTGCCCGCGCCGATGTTGCCCGGGCGGCCGGGGCCGTGCAAGGCGCCCCGGTCATCCGCGAGAGCGTCTTCGAACGCTGCCAGGCCGGCCTCCGGGCCGGGGACGTTGCCGAACGCGCCGCCCCGCCCGAGGTCGAACAAGATCGCGGCGGGCACGATCGGGACGACCTGGGCTGGGTCGGGGCCGACCCGGACGCCCCGCTGCTGCCCGGCCAGCGCGGTCATCACGCCGTGGGCCGCCGCCAGGCCGTAGGCGCTTCCGCCGCTGAGCACGATCGCGTTGACCTTCTCGACCTGGTTGACCGGGTCGAGCAGGTCGGTCTCGCGGGTGCCGGGGCTGCCCCCGCGCGCGTCGACCCCGCCGGTTGCCCCGGCCGGGGGTGCGAGGATCACCGTCACTCCCGTCAGCCAGCCGGGTCCGTCGAGCGTCGCGTGCCCGACCCGCAGCCCGGCGATGTCGGCCAGCGAGTTGGCCGGCCCCGCCCCCTGAACAGGCGGCCGGCTCATGCGCCCGCCTCGCTGGCGCTCGTCGGCCGCATTCGCGCTACCTCCCGGGGGGCGACCCCCCGTGCCCCCGATCCGCGCCCGCTTGGCAAGGGCCGCGAGCGTAGCGGGCGCTCCTTGCTCCTCCCGGGGGGACGACCCGTCGTAGCCCCCCGGTCCGGGTTCGCTGGCCGGCTCACGCCGCGCTCCGGGCGGCCTGGGCGCGGCCGGTGAAGCGCACGGCGGCCCGCGCGTAGACCCGGGCGCAGGTGACGACGTCGCTGATCTCCACGAACTCGTCGGCCTGGTGCGCGATCCACTTGCCGCCAGGGCCGTAGACGACCGTCGCCAGGCCCGCGTCCCGGGTCAAGATCGTGCCGTCGGTCGTGCCGGGGACCCCGCCGTAGCGGGCCGGGGAGCCGGTGACCTCCTCGTGCGCGGCGGCCAGGCAGGCGACCACCGGGTGGGTGGCCGGGGTGTCGACCGGCGGGCGGTCGTCGATGACGGTGACCGACGAGCGCAGCCCGCTCCCGGCGCAGGCGCGCGTCGCCAGGTCCGCCACCCGGGCGACGATGTCCGCGTGGTCCGCGCCCGGGATCGTCCGCACGTCGACGTAGGCGCTGGCGGTGCGGGGGATGACGTTCTGCTGGGCGGGCGTCCCGGCCGCCGCGACCGTCGGGGTGAGGTACAGCGGCCCCAGGTGCTCGTGGGCGGCGTGCCTGCGCTGCAGGTCCGCTTGCAGGTCGCCGAGGCCGGACAGCAGCAGGCCGAGGGCGGGCAGCGGGTTGCGGCCGTGCTGGGGCATCGCGCCGTGCGCCATCTTGCCGGTCACGTCCACCCGCAGCCGCAGCGCGCCCTTGGCGACCGCGCAGACCTCGCCCGCCTCCGGCTCGCAGACGATGACCCCGTCCACCCCGGCGAGCGCCCCGGTCGCGCACGCGTGCTTGGCTCCCAGCATCATGCCCTCCTCGTCGGCGAGGGCGCAGACCTTGATGGTGCCGGGGAACGGGCCGGCCGCCTGGACGGCGGCGGCCGCGTACATCATCGCCGCCAGGCCCGCCTTCATGTCGGCCGAGCCCCGGCCGTAAATGCGGCCGTCGCGGACCTCTGCCCCGAACGGGTCGACCGTCCACTCGCTGCGGTCGCCCTCGGTCACCACGTCGGTATGCCCCTCGAACGCGAGCACCGGGCCCGGCCCGCCGCCACCGTCAATGGTCGCGATGACGTTAGGCCGCCCCGGGGCTACCTCGGATACCTCTGGCTCCCAGCCGAATTCCCGCATTCGCGCCACGACAAGCGCCGCCACGGCACTTTCCCCGGGGCCGGCCCCGGGGTCGTGCACGCTGCGGACGCGGACAAGGTCACGCACGAAGCTGATCATGGCGGGAACGTCGATGTCGGGTTCGGAGGCCGTTTCCATCACTCCCTATGACATTTCAGCCGGGCACTACTGGTCGGACCAGTGCGCTAGGGTGGCGATGGTAAGAGTGGCACGCGCCCGCGCGAGCCGTCAAGGCACTGCTGGCAGCGAGCGAGGGGGGAATCCGGTGACCGGCACGAGCTTCCAGCCCGTGCGCGCGGTGCGCGCGTACGAGGCGATCGTCGAGCAGGTCGAGGAGGCCCTCGGCAACGGGGCCTTGCGCCCCGGGAGCAGGCTGCCGAGCGAGCGCGACCTGATGGGCCAGTTCGCGGTCAGCCGGTCCACGGTCCGGGAGGCGCTGCGCGTCCTGGAGAGCTCGGGCCTGATCAGGTCCCGGCCCGGTGACCCGCGCGGGGCGGAGGTGCTGCCGTTCTCGGCCGGGTCGCTCCGCAAGCCCCTTGCGCGGCTCGCCCGGGTTCAGGAAGTGCGGCTCGGCGAGCTCGTCCAGTTCCGCATGGTGCTCGAGGGCGCGGCTAACTACCTGGCCGCCCAGCACGCCAGCAGCGTCCAGCTCGCCGCGATGGAGACCGCGCTCGGGCGGATGCGCGAGGCGATCGACGCCGGCCGCCCGGCCTTCAGCGCGGCCGACGTCGCCTTCCGCCAGCTGGTGGCGCAGGCCAGCGGGAACATGATGATCGGGGTCTGCGGGGAGGTGACCCGCGACGTGATCCTCGGCCTGATCGAGGACAAGCTGCTGCGCGCGCCCGACCCGGTCGCCGTCATGCGGGAGTCCCTGCGCCAGCACTCGGAGGTGTTCGAGGCGATCCGGCGGCGCGACGGGGCGAGCGCCGCCCGGCTCGGCCGGGGCGCCCTCTACGACTTCTACGCGAGCTACGTGCCCGAGGATGAGCGGGCGGTGCTCGCCTCCCTGGCCCAGGCCGGGTCGTGACCGGCCGGGCGCTGACTTCGCCTACTGGCCGGACCAGTAGCCCATGTAGTTGACGCGGGTGAGGCGGGCGAGGAAACTTACGTGCGAGCAGGCAGGTTCATTCGCGCCTGACTACATGAGTGGAAAGAAGAGGAGATTGAAGATGGTAAACCGGCGCTCGACCGGTCTTGCCGCGATCGCCCTCGCCAGCCTGGTCCTCGCGGCGGGCTGCTCGTCCTCGGGCAGCTCAAGCGGGAACGGCCCTGGCGACGGTGGCGCGGCGGCCCCGGCGGGAATGCTGACCATCGGTTCCAGCGCGGCCCCCCCGAGCCTCGACCCGACCTCGAACGCGGCCGCCGCGATTGACGAGGTCTTCGACTACAACGTCTACCAGCACCTGGTCCAGCTCGCGCCGAACGGGCAGATCGTCCCGGTGCTCGCTACCGGGTACGCCTGGTCGGCTGACCGCAAGACGATCACGTTCACCCTCCGCCCGGGCGTCAAGTTCTCCAATGGCGACCCGCTCACGGCCCAGGACGTGGTGTTCAGCCTCAACCGGGTCATCGCCAAGGGCAGCAAGTACCCCTACGCGAGCGACATGGGCACCCTCACCAGCGTCACCGCCCCGACCGCGACCACCGTCGCGGTGACCCTGAGCGCCCCCGACCAGGAGTGGCTGTACCAGCTGGCGGCCTACAGCAACGGCGTCGTCCTCGACGCTAAGGCGGCCGGCTCGATCGCGACGGCACCGGTCGGCACCGGCCCGTACGCGTACAAGAGCCAGGTGAGCAACTACAGCGTCACGCTCGCCGCCAACCCGCATTACTGGGGCACCACGCCGGGCTACGGGACCGTCGTGTTCCGCTACTTCACCAACCCCCAGGCCGAGAACAGCGCCCTGACCAGCGGGCAGATCCAGGTCATCGACAACCTGTCGAACCCGGCCGACGCGGGCCAGTTCCAGTCCAGCCCGTCGTTCCAGATCGTGCACGGCCCGACCGACGGCAAGATCCAGCTGACGCTGAACAACGCCAGCGGCCCGCTCAAGAACGTCCTGGTCCGCCAGGCCATCGCCTACGCGATCGACAAGCAGTCGATCCTGAAGACGGTGGGCGGCGGCTTCGGCACCGTGATCGGCAGCGACACCGTCCCCGGGGACCCGTGGTACTCGGCCAGCTACGCCAGGACCTACGCCTACAATCCGGCCAAGGCGAAGCAGCTCCTGGCCCAGGCGGGCTACCCGAACGGCTTCAGCCTGACGCTCACGCTGCCCCAGCCCTACGCGTACGCGACCCAGTCCGGGCCGCTGGTCGACGCCTACCTCAAGGCGGTCGGCATCCGGGTGACGGACAAGGTCGTCGCCTGGCCGCTGTGGCTCAGCCAGGTGTTCACCGCCAAGAACTTCGACATGACGATCATCGACCACGTCGAGGCGCGGGACGTGGCCAACTACGCAACGTCCTCCTATTACTGGAACTACGCCAAGACCGCCCAGGTCTCGGCCCTGCTCAACGCGGGCAACGCCGCCGCCAGCCAGTCTGGCCAGGTCGCCAAGTACGCCCAGGCACTGCAGATGATCACCGGCGACGCGGTCAACGCCTGGCTGTACAACCCCGACAGCATCACCGTGGCCAAGGCGGGCATCAAGGGCCTGCCGACCTCGGGCCATACCGAGTCGTACAACCTCGCCTACGTGACGGCGGGCAGTGTCCCCGCCGCCGCCACCGCGCAGGGCTTCTCGGGCTAGGAATGAACTGGATATTGCTAGTGGGGAGGCGGCTGCTCATCCTGGCCGCCTCCCTGTTCGCGGCCTCCCTGCTGGTCTTCGCGATCCTCGCGGTGCTGCCCGGCAGCGCCGCCCAGGTAATCCTCGGCACCCAGGCCACGCCGGAGTCGGTCGCGCAGCTGTCGCAGCAGCTCGGCCTGGACAAGCCGCTCGTCACCCAGTACCTGGACTGGGCGGGCGGCCTGCTGCGGGGCGACCTGGGCACCTCCTACGTCTCCAGCCAGCCGATCAGCGCGCTGCTGGGCCCGGCGATCGAGATCACCGGGCCACTCATCGTCGGCGCGATGATCATCGGCCTGCTGATCGCGATCCCGCTCGGGATGGCCTCGGCGGTCCGCTCCAGCAAGCCCAGCGGCACCGCGATCACGGTCGCCAGCCAGCTCGGCATCGCGATACCCACGTTCGTGGGCGGCCTGCTGCTGGCGAAGGCGTTCGCGCTGGAACTGCACTGGCTGCCGCCGACCGGCTTCCCCGGCTGGAGCGCAGGCGCCGGGCCGGCCCTGAAGGCGCTGGTGCTCCCGGCGGTGACCCTCGGGCTGGCCGAGGGGGCGATCCTGCTGCGCTTCGTCCGCTCCTCGGTGCTGGAGGTGCTGCGCTCGGACTACTACCGCACCGCCCGGGCCAAGGGCCTGCGCCCGCTGCAGGCCCTTGCCCGCCACGGCCCCCGCAACATCCTCATCCCCCTGGTCACCGTGTTCGGGCTGGAGGCGGGCGGCCTGATCGTCGGCGCGATCGTGGTGGAGAACGTTTTCGTGCTGCCCGGCGTCGGCAGCCAGCTGGTGGCCGAGATCAGCAACCGCGACCTCATCGGGGTCCAGGACATCGTGCTGCTGGCCTCGGCGGTCGTCCTCATCCTGAACTTCCTCGTCGACCTGTCCTACCGGGTGCTGGACCCCCGGGTGGGCGGTGAGCGCGCGTGACCGCCACCCTCACCGGCGCCCCCGGCGCCCCCGGGACGGGCGATGTCAGCCCCGAGGCGGCCGGGCCGCAGGCCGGCGGCCGGTGGTCCCGGGCGCGGCGCAGTCCCAGCACCCTCGCGGGCGGCACCCTGGTGGCCCTGTTCGCCGTGGTCGCCCTGGTCTCGCTCGCCTGGACCCCGTATGACCCGCTCGCGATCGACCCGCGGATCGCCTTGCACGGCTCGTCCGCCGCCCACCTGCTCGGCACCGACCAGTACGGCCGGGACGTGCTGTCCCGGCTGATGGCCGGCACCCAGGTCGCGTTCTACGTGGGCGTGATCGCCGTCGCCATCGCGGCCGGGATCGGCGTCCCGGCCGGCCTGCTCGCGGCCCAGCGCGGGGGAGTCCTCGGCGAGGTCGTCATGCGGATCGGCGACGTCGTCTACGGCTTCCCGGCCCTGCTGGCGGCGATCACGCTCACGGCGGCGCTGGGCGCGTCGACCACCGTCGCGATGATCGCGATCGGGGTCGCCTACATCCCGGTATTCGCCCGCGTCAGCCGGGCCAGCGCGCTCACCGTGCTCAGCTCCGGCTACGTCCTGGCGGCCCGCTCCTACGGGCGACGGCCGCTGGCGATCACGCGCCGCCACGTCCTGCCGAACGTCGCCCCGATCCTCATCGTCCAGGCGAGCTTGCTCTACGCGGTCGCGATCCTGGCCGAGGCCGGGCTTGAGTTCCTCGGCCTGGGCTCCCCGCCGCCCGCCCCGACCTGGGGCGCGATGATCCACGACGCCCAGGACTACCTGGCCCGGGACCCGATGTTCACCGTCTGGCCGGCCCTCGTCATCACCCTGGCGGTGCTGGGCTTCAGCCTGCTGGGCGACGGCCTGCGCGAGGTCCTCGACCCGGGGCTGGGACGGTGAGCGGCCAGCAGGCCGGGCCGGCCCAGTCAGCTCAGCCGGCCAGCGCGCTCTCGGTCCGCGCCCTGTCGATCTCGCGCGGCGCGACCGCGCTGGTCAGCGACGTCTCCTTCGACCTCGCGGCGGGCGAGCGGCTCGCCATCATCGGCGAGTCCGGCTCGGGCAAGACGCTGACCGCGCTGGCGGCGATGGGCCTGCTGCCAGCCGGCCTGACCGCCTCCGGGAAGGTCGAGGTGCATGGCGCTGACCTGTTCGCCCTGTCCGAGCGCGCCCGGTCCCGGCTGCGCGGGTCGGCGCTGGCCATGGTCTTCCAGGAGCCGATGACCGCCCTCAACCCGACCATGCGGGTGGGCCGCCAGGTCGCCGAGGCGATCCGGGCGCACCGGCCGGCCTCCCGCGCTCAGGCCCGGGCGGCGGCCCTGGAGCTGCTGCGCCGGGTCGAGCTGACCGACCCCGAGCGGCAGGCCCGGTCCTTCCCGCACCAGCTGTCGGGCGGGCAGCGGCAGCGGGTCGTGCTGGCGATGGCGATCGCCTGCGACCCGGCCGTCATCCTGGCCGACGAGCCGACCACCGCCCTCGACGTCACCGTGCAGGAGCAGGTGCTGGGACTGCTGTCGCGCCTGGTGGACGAGCGAGGCTCGGCCCTGGTGCTGATCAGCCACGACCTCGCGGTCGTCAGCGGCCTGTGCGACGCGATCATGGTGCTGTACGGCGGCCGGGTCGCGGAGCTGGGCCCGGTCCGGGACGTGCTCACCGCCCCCCGCCACCCCTACACCGCCGCGCTGGTCGCCACCTCGGCCGCGGTCACCCTCGCCAGCGACCGCGGCGCGGCCCTGCCGGTCATCAGCGGCCAGGTCCCGGCCGCGGGCGCGTTCCCGGCCGGCTGCCCGTTCCGCAACCGCTGCGACCGGGCGACCGCCGAGTGCGAGCAGGTCCCCTCGCTCGCCCCCGCCCCCTCGGCTGGCCCGGTCTCGCCTGGATCGGCCTCAGCCGGCTCGCCGGCTGATCGCCGGGCCGGCGCCCACCTGGTTGCCTGCTTCCATCCAGTCGCTTCGTCCCCGTCGGCCGCCGCTACCCCGGCGACCGCGGCGCAGGCCCCCGCGCCCGCCGTCGGGCCAGGCGAGAGCTCATGACTGGTCCTGAGGCCGCCCGCCGGCTCCCGGCGCCGGGCACCACGCCGCCGTCCGGCGGCGACCGGTCCGCCCGCCTTGCGGCGGCGGCCACCGTCCGCCTCGTCGCCCCCTCCCGTCCGGCCCGCGCTAGCTTCCCTGGCTACTTCATCCCTTTCAGCCACCCTGGCCACTGTGCCAGCCGCCGCCGTCTCGGCCACTCCGGGCGCCGCTCCACCCCGAGGCACCATGACTGACTCCGGCACCGCCATCCCCTCGCCGCTGCTGGAGGCGCGAGGGGTCTCCCGGCGCTATGGCGAGGTGAGCGCCCTCGATGGCGTCAGCGTGGCCGTCGCCGAGGGCGCGACGGTGGGGATCGTGGGGGAGTCGGGGTCGGGCAAGTCGACCCTGTCGCGGCTGCTGCTCGCCCTGGAGGCCCCGACGGCGGGCGAGGTCAGCTACCGGGGCACCGTGATCAGCGGCGGGGCGGCCGGCCGCCCGCGCGAGCGGGACCTGCGCGGGTTCCGGCGCGGCGTCCAGGTCGTGTTCCAGGACCCGCTGTCATCGCTGGACCCCCGCATGCGGGTGCACGACATCCTGGCCGAGCCGCTGCGGGCCTTGGGCATCGCGGGCGAGAAGGCCCGCGTGCCCGAGCTCCTGGGCGCGGTCGGCCTGCCCGCCGCCGCCGCCCGCCGCTACCCGCACGAGTTCTCCGGCGGCCAGCGCCAGCGCATCGCGATCGCCCGCGCGCTCGGCCCGCGCCCGTCCCTCCTCATCGCCGACGAGCCGGTCAGCGCCCTCGACGTGTCGGTCCGGGCGCAGATCCTGAACCTGCTGCGCGCGCTCGTCGCCGACCTCGGCCTGACCCTGGTCTTCATCTCCCACGACATGGCCGTGGTGCGCCACCTGTGCGACGAGATCGTGGTCCTCTACCGGGGCAAGGTCGTGGAATCAGGCCGCACGGACCAGGTCTACGCCGCTCCCGGGCACGACTACACCCGGTCCCTGCTCGCGGCCGTGCCCGTCCTGAAGCGCTTCGACGGCCGCTAGGGCCGCCCCCAGCATTTCCAGGTGAGCAGTATCACCAGGCGAGCAGCGTTAACAGGCCAGCAGCGTCACCAGGCCAGCAGCGTCACCAGGCAAGCCAGGTGTCGTCGCCGCCGTTGGCAATGACCAGGGCGCGGGCCGACGGCTCGGCCGCCGGCTTGCGGCGCGCCCGCTCGGTGACCAGCGCGCGGGCCAGGGGGACGTTGCCCGACCGGCCCGCGGCGGCGATGAGCGTGAGGTCGATGACGTCGCGCTGGGCATGGCTCCCGCCGACCACGGTGGCCTCCGGCCTGATGTCGCCCAGCAGGTCGACCGCCAGCTCGGGGGCACCCGCCGCGAGCGCGGCGAAGGCCTCCAGCAGCCGCAGCCCCGCCCGCTCGGCGGCCCGCCGGTTAGTGACCCTTCCCCCGCCCCCGGACGCCAGCAGCTGCCGGTTCGCCTCGATGATCGTCGCCACCCGGGCGTGGTCGCCCGCCAGGGCGAACGCCATGACCGCGTGCCAGTCGTTGAAAAGGTAGGTCGGCGTGCCCACCAGGCCGGAGATCGCGGCCGCGAGGGCCTTCGCCCGGGTCGTCACGTCGTGGCCGTACAGCGACAGCCGCCACAGCAGCGACGCCGCGTCCACGATGTCCAGCCACTGCTCCGGCTGGTCGTGGCGCGCGGGCCGGATCCGCTCGTCGTACAGGGCCACCGCGTCCTTGGGCCGCTCCAGCTCCAGCAGGCACAGGCCGAGGTGCCACCAGTTGTGGACGGCGAAGTAGCTGTCCTCCCAGTCGGGCGACGACTGGGACAGGAAAGCCACGCCCTCCTCGTGCGACCCTTCCATCTCGAAGACGTGGGCCAGCGCGTGCACGCCCCAGACGTCCTTCGGGTTGCGCTCCAGGGCCGCCCGGGCGGCGGCCTCCGCCCCCCGGTAGTCGCCGTTCTCCTCCAGCCCGAAGGCGTGGATGGCCTGCACGTAGCCCCAGGCCGGGTCGTCCTGGGGCCAGGCCGGCAGCACCCGGGCGGCCACGTCGCGCAGCTCCGCCCGGTTCCCGAGGAAGAAGTACAGGTCCTGGGCGACCTTGAGCGCCAGCAGGTCGCGCGGGTTGAGCAGCAGCGCCCGCTCCAGGTGCCGGGTCGCGCCGTGCCAGTCCCCGCCCGCCCACGCCCGCGCCGCCGCCAGGTGCAGCGCCTCGCGCAGGCCGAGCGCGGCGGCCTCCAGCGGCTCCAGCAGCCGGGTGGCCTCGACTGCCCCGTCCGCCGTAGTCGCGTACAGGGCCAGGTAAGCCCGGTAGACGCGGGCCAGGGCGAGGCTGGAATCAGCGTCCAGCGCCCGGTCAGCGCCACCCACTGGGTCCCCCGCCAGCGCGACCAGGTCCTCGATGGCCGAGTCCAGCAGCACCACGGCGGCCCCGTCGGTGCCCTGCACCGCGACGTCCCACCGGTCAGTGAAGGTTGTGCTCACACCCTCAGTATTGCTCAGTTCCCAGCCGATTACTCAGCTACCGGCTCGGCCTCCTCCGGGGCGGGCAGCGCGGCGAGGTACCCGGCGCCGGTCGCGGCGAGCCAGTCCCGGGGGTTGATGAGGGCCTCGCGGGCGGCCATGAACAGCAGGTACGGGATCAGGTCGACCGAGCGCCGCAGGAACCAGCGGGTGCCCTTGGTCGCCATCCACAGCACCTCGTCCCGCCGGGCCGGGGGCGGGCTGGCCGGCATCGGGTCGGGCCGCTGCGCCAGGTCATAGCCGGCCTGCGCCAGCAGGTCCCAGAAGCGGCAGGCGACCAGCCGGTGGCCCCGCTCGTTGGGGTGCAGCCGGTCCACCGACCAGTTGCGCCGGTCGTAGGTCTCCGGGTCCCGCGAGGCGTCCCAGTGCAAGGTGGCGAAGCGGGCCGCGACCCGGTCGAGCTCGGAGTTCACCCCCCGCATGCGCCGCGACAGCGGGCGCGCGAGCACGCCCGGCAGCCCGAACATCCGGGCCGGGTCGGGCAGCCGCATCGTCAGCACCACCGCGCCCGACGCGCGCAGGGCGCCCACCGTGCGCGCGAACGACCGTCCCGTCCGCTGCGGGTCGAAGCCCGCCCGGAGGGTGTCGTTGATGCCGACCACGACGGTGGCGATGTCCGGCTTCAGGTCCAGGGCGACGGGCAGCTGGTCGCGCTCGACGTGCTTGGCCTGCGCGCCGAGCACCGAGAGGTTGTGCACCTCCGGCTCGCGCAGGCCGGCCGCCAGCAGCTCCGCCCAGCCTCGCCAGGCGCCCTTGGGGCCGTCGGGGGCGGGATCGCCCATGCCGGTGGTGATCGAATCGCCGAGGGTCACGATCCGGGTCATCGCGTGCCTCCCGCGCGCCCGGCGACCAGGCCGCGGGACACCATCACCGCCGGGACGCCGTTGCGCCGCGCCCGCCGGCCCGTGTAGTTCGCCATCCGGGCGATCTTCACCGGCCGGACCTCATCGGACGGTGCTGGTCCAGGCCCGGGCCGCGCGCGCCCGGGTCGGGCCGGGCCTCATGCCGCCAGCTCCCGCTGCCTGCGGGCGGCGGAGATGACGGCGGCGTAGTGCTCGATCAGCTCGCCGGTGAGGGCGGCCCAGGTCCGGCCGAGTACGTTGCGCCGGGCGGCCTCGCCCATCTTGGCCCGCAGCGCCGCATCGGCGGCGAGCCGCGCGACCGGGGCGGCGAGGGCGGCGCCGTCGCCCGGCGCGACCAGGAACCCGGTCACGCCGTCCTCGATGAGGTCGACCGGGCCGCCGGCGGCGGGGGCGATGACCGGCAGGCCGCTCGCCGACGCCTCCTGGATGGTCTGCCCGAAGGTCTCGAACGGGCCGCTGTGCACGAACACGTCCATGCTCGCGTAGATCCGCGCGAGGTCGGTGCCGCGCCGCTCGCCGAGGAAGGCCGCGCTCGGGATCGCCTGCCGGATGTCGGCGTCCTCGGGGCCGCCGCCGGTGATGACCAGCCGGACCCCCGGCAGCGCGGCGACCGAGGCCAGCAGGTCGACCCGCTTCTCGGTCGCCAGGCGGCCGACGTAGCCGGCCAGCAGCTCGCCGTCCGGGGCCAGCTCGGCCCGTAGCGCGGCGTCCCGGCGGGCGGGGTGGAACTGCTCGGTGTCCACTCCCCGGCCCCACAGCCGGACGTTGTCCATGCCGTGCTGCCGCAGGTCCTGGGCCGTCATCGTGGACGGGGCCAGCGTCCGGCCGGCCGCGTTGTGGATGTCGCGCAGCCAGCGCCAGGCGAACGCCTCGGTCGCCTTGCTGAGCCGGTACGCGCGCGCGTAGGCGGGCAGGTCGGTCTGGTAGACGGCGACCGCCGGGAGGTCGAGCGCCCGGGCCACGTGGCTGCCCCAGGCGCCGAGGGCGACCGGGCTGGCGAGGTGGACGACCTCGGTGCCGTGCTCGACGACGGCCTTGCGGATCCGGGGCGTGGGGAGGCCGAGCCGGAAGGACGGGTAGCCGGGCACGGGGATGGATGGAACGCGTTCCACCGGGTAGGGAAAGTCGCTGTCGGCGCCCTGGCCTGCGCGGGCGGACTCGGGGGCGACGACCAGGGGATGATGGCCGTTGCGGGTGAGGTGGTCGGCCACGCGCATTACGCAGTTTGCGACGCCGTTGACGTCTGGCGGGAACGACTCCGTAATGATCGCGATCCTCATGCATCCAAGTTTGACAGCGAGTGTTCGAATTAACCCACGGCACCGTTACGCGCTAACGAACTGTGCATGACTTTTCCGCGCACCCCAGGCCAGTGGCCGCGGGGGTCGCGCGCAAGGCTGCCTGCCCAGTTGACCGCGGGGTGGCTGAGGGCGGCTCCGGGCGGCCCGGGAACCGCCCGATAGGGTGAGCGGCATGCGCTTTGGACTGTTCGTGCCGCAGGGATGGCGGCTTGACCTGGCGGGAATCGAGCCCGCGAACCACTGGTCCACAATGCTCGATATTGCCCGGACGGCGGATGCCGGCCCGTTCGAGTCTGTGTGGGTCTTCGACCACTTCCACACCGTGCCGCAGCCCACCCAGGAGGCGACCCACGAGGCGTGGACGCTGATGGCGGCGTTCGGCGCGGTGACCAGCCGGGTCCGGCTGGGCCAGATGTGCACCTGCATGGGGTACCGCAACCCGGCCTACCTGGCCAAGGTGGCCGCGACGGTGGACATCATCTCCGGCGGCCGGACCGAGATGGGCATCGGCGGCGGCTGGTACGAGCACGAGTGGCGCGCCTACGGCTACGGGTTCCCGGGCGCCGGGGACCGGCTGGGGCAGCTCGACGAGGGCGTCCAGATCATGCGCCAGCTGTGGACCACCGGGAACGCGACCCTGGACGGCAAGCACTACCAGGTGGACGGGGCCATCTGCCAGCCGCTGCCGCTCCAGCCGGGCGGCATCCCGCTGTGGATCGCCGGCGGGGGCGAGAAGAAGACGCTGCGGATCGCCGCCCAGCACGCCGCCTACACCAACTTCGACGGCTCGCCCGAGGGCTTCGCCCACAAGTCGCAGGTCCTTGCCGCCCACTGCCGCGAGGTGGGCACCGACTACGACGCGATCGTCCGCAGCGCCAACTACAACGTGGTCATCGGCGAGACCGCGGCCGAGGTGACCGAGCGGCTGGAGTGGCGCCGCGCCCAGCTGGCCCGCTACGTGCCCCAGGACGTGGCCGACGAGCAGGTCAGCGCGCTCGCCGTCGGCGCCATGACCGGCACCCCGGACCAGCTCATCGAGCGCCTGACCGAGATGAACGGCCTCGGCATGACCTACGCGATCGTGAACTTCGCCGACATCGCCTACGACCGCACCGGCCTCAACCTCTTCACCGAGAAGGTCATCCCCGCATTGAGCTAGCACTGCATTGAGCTAGCACTGCATTGAGCGAGCACTGCATTCAGCGAGCACTGCATGAGCTAGCTCGTCCGCCCGAGCCGGGGCCGCTTCCGGAAGGCGCGGCCCCGGAAGCGCAGCGGCGGCTCGCCGTACTCCTCGGCGGCGTGCGCGAGCCACCCGGCCGTCCGGGCGATCGCGAAGATCGCCGTCGCCGCCTGCGGCGGCATGCCCGCCGCGTAGGTGAGCGCCCCGAGGGCGAAGTCGACGTTCGGCTTGCCCGCCCCCTCGTGGCGTGCCCGTTCGATGAGGTCGCGGTCGGCCGGGGTGGCGAAGGCGTAGACCGCTTCCAGCAGAAGTTCAGTCCGCGGGTCGCCATGCCAGTGCACCGGATGCCCGAACGCCACCAGGAGCGGCGGTCCCTCAGCTCCGCCGTGGCCGCTAGCCCCGCCCCGCCCGCTGACCCCGCCCCGCCCGCCATGCCCCGGTGCCCGGGCTTGCCCGTCCGCCCCGCCGTGAGCGCCGGCCCCCGCCTGTTCAGCTGAATTACCGTCCTCGCCGGAACCGTCCTCGCCGGAACCGTCCTCGCCGGAACCGTCCTCGCCGGAACCGTCCTCGCCGGAACCGTCCTCGCCGGAA
>DATBEM010000228.1:0-9640 GCA_036276115.1 Trebonia sp. | reverse complement strand
CGACTGCTGCACTTTGCTGCTGTACGGGCGCGAGAAAGGCCGCTTCCCTTGACCGGAAACGGCCTCTGACCTGCGTGGACCTGAGGGGATTTGAACCCCTGACCCCCTCGATGCGAACGAGGTGCGCTACCGGACTGCGCTACAGGCCCATCATCCGTAAGGACGAGCCAAGACTATCAGGAACAGCGGCATGGTCGGAGCGGCTACCTGGTGCCGACCGCGGCTGCCGGCCCGCGGCTGGCGCAGCAGAGGCGCCGGACGGATGCCCCCTCTTGCACCCGTCCGGCGCCCCCACTGGGCCCCCTTCACGTGTAGGAGGGGCGGGCAGACGGAACGCCAACAGCTTTCCGGTGATTTTTTTCGCGCCCAGAGTCGGCTAACGTCGAGTAGTGGACACAGCGGCCGAGGGGGCGCAGGCGGAGGGACTGCGCAACGCCCTCGTGGACAGCCTCCGGGCGCAGGGTGACGTGCGCTCCCCTCAGGTCGAGGCCGCGCTACGCGCGGTGCCCCGGCACGCCTTCCTCCCGCTGGTGCCGCTGGCCACGGCGTATGCCAACGACGTGGTCCAGACGAAGCTCGACGAGAGCTCGGTCCCGATCAGCGCGGCGTCCCAGCCGTCGATCGTGGCGCTCATGCTCGATCAGCTCCAGGTCTCGCCGGGCGACCGGATCCTGGAGATCGGCGCCGGGACCGGGTACAACGCGGCCCTGCTCGCCCGCCTGGCTGGCCCGCAGGGCCTGGTGACCACCGTGGACGTGGACGAGGACATCGCGGCAGGCGCCCGCGCGGCCCTCGGCGCGACGGGATACCCGCAGGTCCGGGTGGTCACTGGGGACGGGGCACTCGGCTACGCGGCCGGCGCGCCTTACGATCGCGTGATCGCCACCGTTGGCGCGTGGGACCTGCCGCTGGCGTGGCTCGGCCAGCTGTCGCCGGCCGGGCGGCTGGTAGTCCCGTTGCGGCTGCGCGGCAGCGTCACCCGGTCGATCGCCTTCGAGCGGGACGCGGCGTGGCCGGGCGTGCCTCGCTGGCGCAGCGTGTCCACCCACCTGTGCACCTTCATGCCGCTGCGCGGCGGCGTCGCCGACGACCCGGCTACGGCCCTGCCGCTCGCCCCGGACGGCAGCGTCTCGCTGGCCGTCCACCAGGACCAGGCCGTCAACCCGGCCGCGCTCGCGGGCGCCCTGGCCGCGCCGCCCGACGCGCAGTGGACCGGGGTCACGTTCACGCGCGCGGGCCACGCATCGGCCGAGTGGCTGGTGCTGTGGCTAACCTGCACGCTGCGGGCGCCGCTGTCGCGGCTGAGCGCCCGCCGGGAGGCCCTGGAATACCTCATGCCGCTGTTTCCCTGGGGCACGATGGCCACCGCCGATGACGCCAGCCTGGCCTACCTGGGGGCCCGCCCGGCCGGGGACGACGCCCGCGAGGTCGGGGTGATCGGGCACGGCCCGCGCGGGGCGGAGCTTGCCCGGGAGGCTGCCGCCCAGGTCCAGGCCTGGGACCGCCATTACCGGGCGGCCACCGCTAGCTTCACCGTGCAGCCCGTCTCGGCGCCGGTCCCGCGCGCGAGCCAGTTCGCGTTCCGCACGCCGCACTGCTGGCTCGGCGTCGACTGGCAGTGACCGGCCGGGGGATGTGGCGCCGGCTACGGATGCGGTCCGGGGCCAGGGCGCGGGTCGAGGTAGATCACGTCGCGCGCGGCGCGGGCCAGGGACGGGGACAGGCTGCCCCAGCGGCTGACCACCGTCACCCAGACGCCGCGGCGGCTCAGCCCCTCGGCCGCCTGGCCGAACCCGCCGTCGCCGGAGCCGATGACGACGTGGGCGAAGCGACTGGCGACGTTCTCGTATTCGATGATGTCGAGTAGCTCCTGGTCCGCGCCGTCGGGGCCGGACCTGACCCGGTAGCGCGCGTTGGGCCAGCCGAGGGCCGCGTTCAGCAGCGCGCGGTGGTTGGAGGCCATGATGACGTGATCCCGGGTGCCCAGGGCCAGCAGCCGCGCGTACCGGTCCTGCACGTCGCTCACTTGCAGCAGGCTCGGGATCGCGGCCCCGGCGAGGTTCTCGATGTCGACCAGGTGCAGCGTCCGCTCAGGGAACTGGCGCTTGTCGGCCGCGAGCCGGCGGCGGACGTGCGCCGGGCGGCCGCGCACGGCCCTGGCGTGCGCGGACATGACTGACACGGCCTGGACAGGTACTGGCATCACGCACCTCCTTCGCGAGGCAGCCCCCAAACCGCCTCAGCGTCTCGCGCCCATGCGATCGCTCCATGGATACCGCAGGGGCGTTTCGTGCGAAAACGCCGCTGGTCGGTTCCCTGGTCATTCCCTTCCCCATGGACTTTGAACATGGAGGAGTTACAGTGTGGTGGTGGTACCGTCCGTCGCCCGGGACGAGCTCATCGCGACGCTTGAGGCAACGCTCGCCGTCCAGCAGCGGCTCGTGGCCGCCGCGCGTGATCACGCGCTCCCCGTCGCGGACCTGCTGGCCCAGCTCACCATCCTTGAGCGGCTGGACGGCCGGCGCGACCAGCTGATCAGCCAGCTGCGCCAGTCCGCGAGCGCGGCCCAGCGCGAGTGCCGGGCACACCCGCCCATTCGCCAGGTGATCCTCGCGGCGCTGCGGGAGCTCGGGGGCTGGCCGCAGAACGCCGGCTTCCTCGCCTCCTACTTGTGGGCCTCCCGCCAGCTGCACGTGGACAGCCGGGCCTTCGCGCCGCTGCGCCGCGATGAGCGCCGGTCCTGGCAGCGCTCTCCCGGCGCCCGCCCGGCCTACCTCGTGCCCGCGCTCAACTGCGACGGCTCGGCTAACCCGCGCTGGCTGACAAGCTCGGCCTGGGACCTGGACCGGCGCGTGGTCGCCTCGGCCGACTCCCTGCGCCTCTTCGACCTGCAGAAGGTCCGGGCACTGGCGACGGCGCCGGCAGCCGGCCTGCCGATGGACGCGCTCCTGTGCCGGTGCACCGCCCAGGTCTTCGGGCAGGCCGCGGCGCTGCCCGCCCTCCCGGTCCCGAACGGGTCGTGGCGCCGGTCGATAGCAGCCCGCTCGGCCGCGCTCATCTCAAGGACCCGCCAGGCGGACGACCCGCGGCGCGCGCGGATCGCCCGCGAGCTAGCGGGCCTGCCCGAGGGCGACCGCCTCTGGGGGCGCCCACACGCGGCTAGCGGCCGGCCCGGGTTAGGAACTCCAGCGTCCGGGCGTTGAAGCCGGCGACGTCCTCGTAAATCGGCGCGTGCGCGCAGTCCTCGAAGACCACGAGCTCAGCCCCCTTGATGGCCTCCGTCAGCGGGGCGGCGAACCTGGTCGAGGTGACCGCATCGCGGCGCCCGAAGGTGACCTGGGTCGGCGCCTGGACCCGCCCGAGCACGGCCGTGGCGTCATGGGCGATCACCGCGTCCGACTGGCGGAGGAACGCCTCGACCGGCTGCACCGGGCGGCTCCGGACGAACGCGGCGAGCGCGTCGACGTAGTCGGGCCGGGCCGCGTACAGCTCAGGGGTGAGGCACCAGGGGAAAATGCCGGTGATGACCATCTCGGTGACGCTGCCGAGGCCCTGGGCCATGACCCGCCACCCCTCGACGGCGGTCCGCAGGTACGGGTCGCTGGCGGGCCACGCGCTATGCAGCGACAGCGAGGCGACCTTGTCCGGGTACTTGCCCGCCAGCCACATGCCGACGGCAGCGCCCAGCGACAGGCCGGACACGTGCGCCCGCTCGATCCCGGCCGCCTGCATGAACGCGGCGACGTCGTCGGCGAGGAGCTCGGTCGTGTAGGTGCCCTTCGGCTTATCCGTCCGGCCTGCCCCCCGCAGGTCGACGGTATAGCAGGTGAAGTGCTCGGCGTACTCGGCAACCTGGTAGGCATAGCAAGCCTGGTCGGCCGCCAGGTAGGGAATGAGCACCAGTGGCGCCCCGGTCCCGGTGACCTCGTAGTAAATGTCGATGTCATTCGCCCGCACGATCGGCATCGTCGCCTCCCCGGCGTCCTCAGGATGCGGCCGGCGGCTCCAGCGCCACCGTCCCTGCCGACGATCGTCCCTCAAAGCGGCAGCGGAGTGAAGTCGATGTCCGCCTTTGAGCCTCGATTCGCCGCTTCGTCCTCGCCTGCCTGGCGGCGGCGCCGGTTCCGGGCCTCGGCTAGAGGACGTCGAAGGTGCCATCCTTCGCCCCGGCCAGGAACTCCCGCCACTCGGCCCGGCTCAGGGTCAGCAGTACCTGGGGCGCGAGCGTGCTGCGGACCAGCACGTCCTCGCCCGCGGCGGCGACCTCCACGCAATGGCCGCTGTCGCACGGCCTGCCTTGCTGCCACCTGAGCTTGCCCGGTGCTTCATGAGCCACTGCGTCCCCCAAACTGGGTAACCTCGCTCGACCTCGCTCGTCGCACGCCTGAGATAAACACGCTGGTTTGTTAATTGTCAATATATGCGCGTTCTTTGCCGGGGTGGCGTGCCAGCAGCGCGGAAAGAGGCAAAATGACACGGGCGTGCGCGATGGTGCGAGGGTGAGGACCGGCCCGCTACCGGCCCCCACCGGGCCCCGTCCGGTAAGGCGACCTCAGGCGAGGTCGTCGAAATCGCCGAGCTTGACCCCGGCCAGAAAGGCGCTCCATTCCGCCGCCGTGAACCGCGTTACCGGCGCCTGGGGATTCGCCGTATTACCGACGATGATGAACTCGCCCTGGCGGGCGACGCCCACGCACGCGCCCCCGTCGCACGTTCGCGAGGTCCGCCACTGGCGCCCTTCCTGGCCTTGCGCATATATCGACATTCACGCCCTTTCACTTGCCCTAGCTGGAAAAAGCACGGCTAGTGCGGCAGGCTATCATACTCCTTCTTTATATCCGCGAGGTACCGCATCGATTCCCGTGGAGTAAGCGCAGAATCGCGAATATTTTCGAGGGATTCCCGGAAGCGCGCCACATCATCCGCGCGCTCATAATACTGGTGGCTGATCAGTCCCTCAACAAAGACCAGCGGCGACATGAGCGGCTGCCCGAACTCCAGGATGGTGAACATGATGTCCGCTATAGAATACGCTCCGGAGCCGAAAGGGATAAACTGCACGGTCACGTTCGGGCTCTCCGCGAGCTGGAGCACCTTGTCGATCTGGGCGGCCATGAGGGCGGAGCCGCCCACCTCCCGGCGGAATACGGCCTCATCGATCAGGGCGCGGTAGCGCGGCGGCTCCTCGGCCAGGAGCCGCTCCTGCCGGCGCATTCGCGCCAGGACCCGGTCCTCGAGCACCTCCGGCTCGATCCGGGGGGCGATCGCCTGGATGATGGCCCGGGCGTAGTCCTCGGTCTGCAGCAGCGCCGGCAGCCAGTACAGCGAGTACGTGGTGATGGCGGTCGCGTCTTGCTCGAAGCCGATGTAAGGGTACAGCGCGAGGTCCTCGTACCGGGCCCACCAGCCCTGCTCCCGGGCCTCCTTCGTCAGCCGCATCATCTCGGCCGCCGTCACGTCATCCAGGCTGTACAGCTCGCAGAGCTCGCGAATGTCGCGCAGGATGGGACGGCGCGCCCCGGTCTCCATCCGGCTGACCTTGGCCGCGGAGCACATGAGCTTCTCCGCGACATTCTCGACCGTCAGCCCTCGGCCAGTCCGTATCTTGCGCAGCCGCAGGCCGAGCTCTCGCTGCCGTACGGTCGGACTCGCATCAGCCATCGGTACCCGCTCCCCGCTGAACCCGCCAGCCTCGGCCGGCTAGCCACCCGGCAGGCACTATGACCCTACTAAATGGGGACATCACGCTTCTAAGGGTTTCACGCCGCCGACATCTGCCATGCCAGATCGCCCGCAATTGCAGTTACCGGCAGTGATATTTACCAAGAAATCATCACTGTCAGCGCCTGACGGGGCAGGCCTCACGTGAGGCGGCGCTCGGTGGCCCACCGGGTGAGCTGATGGCGGGAGGACAGCTGGAGCTTGCGCAGCACCGACGACACGTGCGTCTCCACCGTCTTCACGGAGATGTACAGCTCGCGGGCGATCTCCTTGTAGGTGTATCCCTGCGCGATCAGCCGCAGCACCTCCCGCTCGCGCGCGGTGAGCTGGTCAAGCTCGGGATCGAAGGACGGCTTGAGGGCGGCCGCCCCCGCCTCGCTCCCGTCGGCCGACGCGGCGAACGCGTCGAGCACGAACCCGGCCAGCCGGTGGGAGAACACCGCGTCCCCGGACGCCACCCGCCGGATGGCGTCCAGCAGCTCGCTCGTCGCGATCGTCTTGGTGACGTACCCCCGCGCGCCCGCGCGGATCACCCCGATCACGTCCTCGGGCGCGTCCGACGCCGACAGCGCCAGGAAGCGCACGTCCGGGAAGCGCTCGCGGACGGCGGTCACCACGCTGGCGCCCCCGCCGCCGGGCAGGTGGACGTCGAGCAGGACCACGTCCGGCTGGACCTCGGAGATGACCTCGATGGCGGGGGCCACGTCGTCGGCCTCGCCCACCACCTCGACGGAGCGGCCAAGCTCAGAGCGCACGCCGGACCGGAAGATCCCGTGATCGTCCACCAGCACGACCCGCGGCACGGCCCCGCTCATGCCCGGGCTCCCGGAGCCGCGCCCCCCGGGGCAGGGGCTCCCGGGCCGGTACTCCCGACGGCGCGGCGAGCCATCTTCAGTGACACCTTCGTTCCCTCCCCGATGCCCGTGTGCACCGTCACCGTACCCCCGTGCCGGGTCATCCGGCCCTGAATCGACTCGGCCATCCCCTTGCGGTCGCCCGGAACGGCCGACGGGTCGAACCCGGCCCCCCGGTCGCGCGCCACCACTTCCACGCCATCGCCCGTGACCTCGGCGTACAGCGATACGACGGGGGCCTGGGACCACTTGGCGGCGTTGACGACCGCCTCCCGCGCCGCCTCCAGCAGGGCGCTCAGGTCATCGTCGAGCGGGCAGTCCCCCACCGTGACCACCTCGACCGGGACCCCGTGCCGGGCCTCGACGTCCTGCTGGATCTTGCGGATGCCCTCGGCGATCGACGCCACCTCGGTCATGCTGCCGGGCGCCCGCCCCTCGAACAGCCACGACCGCAGCTCGCGCTCCTGCGCGCGGGCTAGCTGGGTGACCTGGGCCGGGTCATCGGCCCGGCGCTGGATCAGCGCGAGCGTCTGCAGCACCGAGTCGTGGATCCGGGCGGCCATGTCGGCCCGCTCCTCCGCCCGCGCCCGCGCCTGCCGCTCGATGACCAGGTCGCGCGCGACCCGCAGCCACCACGGGCCGAGCAGCAAGACGATGGCCCCCATGATCAGGAAGAAGCCGCCCAGGGGCTGCAGCTGGCCCAGGCTCTGGTGCGTCGACAGCAGCCAGCCGACGCCGGTGGCGAGCAGGGCGAGGGCCAGGGCGATGCGGATCACCGCGCCGCGCCGCCCCCCGTCGGCCCCGAGGCTGCCCAGCGGGGCCACCAGGCGGCGCAAGGTGGCCTGCTCCGGCTCGGTGGCATTGCGCCAGATCAGCACCAGGCAGGCGGCGCTAATGACCTGCGGCCAGCCATAGGTCTGGATGACGCCGTCATTGAGCAGGCCGGCGATCAGCATGACGACGGCGAGCAGCGACGCCACCGCCACCGCGAGCGCGATCCCGCGCGAGTCGTGCAGGGCCTTGCTCACGATGCTGGCGGGCCGCTCGGCCGGGGGCTGCGGGGGCACGGCCAGCCGCCAGGCACCGCTGCTGCCCGGCTGCGGGGCGGCCGGCGCCCCGGGCCCGGCGGCCTCGACGGGCGGATCGTCGTCCGGCCGGGGCGGGATGACGAGCCACGCGATGAAGTAGATCGGGATGACGGCGCCCTGGCTGAACAGGGCCACGATGACGAAGATGATCCGCACGGTCGTGGGGTTCATCCCCCGCCAGCGGGCGAACCCGGCCGCGATCCCGCCGCCGAGCCGGTCGCGGGGCTCGCGGCCCAGCGGTCCCCGGTCCCGCCGCCCATGGCCCACCCGGTCGTGCCAGCCCTGCCCGTGGGTGAGCACGCGCTCAGCCTGCGCCAGCTCCCGGTAGGCGTGCCGGTCACGCCACCTGGCCCGGTGGCCTCGCTGCCGGTCATGACCGCGGCCTGGCGGCCAGCTCGGTTCCTGCATGCCTCCATGATCGCCCGGGTCCCGCGGTCCTGGCATCGGGATCAGCCCCCGAAGACCCTGACCCGGCCCGGGGCGTCTCAGGGTCGGGACCGGGGTGGTTCCCGATGTGCCAGGGGCGCTGGCGGACGCATTCTGGAGCCATGAACGATTCAGCTCCCCTGCACCGCGCGACCAGCGGCCGAATGGTGGCCGGGGTCGCGGCCGGCCTCGCTGGCTACTTCCGCGTGGACGTCACGCTCGTCCGCGTCGGGTTCGTCGTCGCCACCATCCTCGGTGGCGGCGCCGGCATCGCGGCCTACCTGGCCTGCCTGCTGCTCGTCCCCGAGGAGGGGACCAGCCAGTCCATCGTCGGCTCGCTGTTCGACTCAGCCCAGAGCGGGCGGTGACCACGATGAATCCCGCGACCGACCGGCTGCGGACCACGCTGTTCGGCCCGGGGCAGCCCAACCCGGCCATGCGCGTCTCCGACGCCGAGCGGGCCGAGGTCGCCGACCGCCTGGCCCGCCACTACGGCGACGGGCGGCTCGACAAGGCCGAGTTCGACGAGCGCGTCAGCCGGGCCATGGCGGCCAAGACCGCCGGGGACTTCGAGGGGCTGTTCGACGACCTGCCCGACCTGGGCGGCGCGCCGTCTGACCCGCCGCCCGGGCAGGCCGCGAGCACGCCCCCCGGCCCGGGGATGCCGCCGTGGGCAATGGGGGCACCCGGCTACCCGGCCCGCCCGCGACCACGGGGGTTCGTCCGGATCGCGCTGCTGGCCGTGCTCATCATCGCCGTCGCCAACGTCAGCTTCCACGCGCTGGCCTGGGGGATCTTTCCCCTCGGGTGGTTCGCGGTGGTGGCCCTGATCATCATCGTCGCCTCCAGGAGGCGGCGCCATCCTCGCCGGTGAGGCCACGCCGGCCCGGGGTACCCGGTAGGCCGTCCCGCCGCGCGGCGCGCGGGGACGGCCGGCCGGGAAAAACACGCATCCAGGCATTATCGCCGCCACGACGGATATATCTCCCGGTGGGAACTCGCAGGGGAACGGCGGCCATGCAGCAGTACTGCACCAGGTGCGGAAGCCCGCGCTCAGCGCCAGCGGCACCGTGCGTCACCTGCGGCACCCGCCCGCCGGACCCGCCCGGGCCAGGCGAGCTGACCCGGGCCGACGGGTCCATCCCCGTCTACGTCGAGCCGGACCCCACCACCTGGGACTATGAGCCGCTCGGGCCGGACGGGGGCGTTCCCGGGGCCACCGGTGGCGGCCCGCCGCCCTGGGGGTACTACGACGAGCCTCAGCAACTGCCCGCCGCGGGCGGATTCTGGGGCACCTTCCCGGGCTCGCCCGGAGCGCCCCCGCGCGCGAGGCAGCGGCGCGCGGTCCGCGCGCGCCCCGCGTCCCGGGGGCCGAGGCGGCGGTCGCGATGGCAGCGAGCGCCGTGGCGCGGCCCGGGCGGCCGCCTGCCTGCCACCCTCGTCGCGGCGGCGGTGCTGCTGCTGGTCGCGTTCGGCGGCGGCGCCTACGCCGCCATCACGGCGTTCACCGGCCATCCGGGCAAGCCCGGCCAGGCGGGGCCGTCCGCGCTC
>DATBEM010000227.1:0-31869 GCA_036276115.1 Trebonia sp. | reverse complement strand
CATCCTCATCGTCGAGGGCGTGCTGCTCACCGTGGTGCTGCTGGTGGACCCGGAGGGGCTGGCCGGCATCGTGGCGACCGGCGTGGCCTGGCTGCGCCGGAAGGCGTCGCCGGCCGGCGCTGATGGTGTTGCCGGGGACAGTGCCGCCGGGGACAGTGCCGCCGGGGATAGTGCCGCCGGGGACAGCGCCCCCGGGGATAGTGCCGCCGGGAACAGTGCCCCCAGGGACAGCGCCCCCGGGGGACAGCGCCGCCGGGGCGGGCGCCGGCGGCGGGACCGCGCGTACCGGCCGGGGGGCCGGGCGGCCGCCGGTCTCCGGGGCCGCGCCCCGCCGGAGCCGGACGCTCACGTCGTGGACGGTTCCGAGCGACACGTCGGTCTCCCGGGCGACCTGCCGCAGCGGGGCGTCGGGATGGGCGCTGATGTACTCCGCCGCCCGGCGGCGGCCCTCGCCGGCGGCCACCGGGCGGCGCCGGCCGTCGCGGCCGAGCCGCTTGCCGGTGTCGCGCTCCCCGTCGGCCGGGCGCTCGCGCAGCGCGGCGATCGTCCCCGCGCTCAGCCCCGAGATCGCCGCGATGGCCCGGTCGGACCAGTCGGGATGGGCGGCCAGGACGTGGCGGGCGCCGGCGACGCGGTCGGGCCGCGCCAGCGGCAGCCCGTGCGCGCTGTTGGCCGCCATCGCCAGCACCAGCGCCTCGGAGTCGGTGCAGTCCACGAAGCGGGCCCGCACCAGGCGGTCGCCGCGCGTGCGCGCGGCCTCCAGCCGGTGCAGCCCGTCGATGACGCGCCAGCCATCCTGCTGGACCAGGACCGGCGGCAGCTCGCCCGACTCGGCCGCCTCGATGAGCGCCTGCACGTGCGCGGCCCGGGTCCCGCCCTGGCGCAGGTACACCCCGGCCGACAACGCGGCCGCCGGCACCTCGCGGGCGGGCAGGCGTTCCAGGTTCTTGAGGGAGAGCCGGCCGTCGGCCGTCGGGTCGACCTCCTCAGCGGGGGGAACGCCGAAGCCGCCGGCGATCACGAGAGCCCGCCTGCTGTGCTGAGCCATGAGAGGATGCCCCTTCCTGCCCCGTCTTACCTGCGAGGTTTCCAGCGGCGTCTCTAGCCCTAGTCGAGAGCGGGTAGACGTTCCCGCCCTGGTCACCCGGGCGCCGGCGCAGCTCAGTTGAACGCCGCGCGCCCGGGCAACTTCGAGGGTGCGCGCACGCCTGGTGACCGGGGACCGTGGAGGCAAAGCCCACATCGTGAGCTACTAGGGAAGGAATCCGACGTGGCCGCTGAGAAGATCGCGCTCGTCACGGGCGCCAACAAGGGCATCGGCTACGAGGTAGCCCGGCAGCTGGGCGAGCACGGGATCACCGTCCTGGTCGGCGCGCGCGATGAGGCGCGCGGCCAGCAGGCGGCCGACTCGCTGGCCAGCGGCGAGATCACGACGGCGCCGTTGCTGATCGACGTGGCCGACCCTGCCTCGGTGGCCGCCGCCGCGGCCGAGATCGAGCGGCGCTACGGCCGCCTGGACATCCTCGTGAACAACGCCGGCATCGCCGGCCGCTTCACCGGCGCGTCGAGCGAGGCGACGGCGGCGGACCTGCGCGAGGTCTACGAGACCAACGTCTTCGGGGTGGTGTCGGTGACCGGGGCGATGCTGCCGCTGCTGCGCCGCTCGCCCGCCGGGCGCGTCGTCAACCTGACGAGCCACCTGGGCTCGCTCACCCTGAACTCCGATCCGGAATCCATGATGGCGCGCGTGCAGATGATCGCCTACCAGTCGTCCAAGACGGCGCTCAACGCCCTCACCGTCGCCTACGCGAAGGAACTGCGGGGGACGGCGGTCAAGGTGAACGCGGCCAACCCCGGGATCGTGGCCACTGACATCAACGGCCACCGGGGCCAGCGGACCCCGGCCGAGGGAGCCCGGATCGTGGTCCGGCTGGCGCTGCTGGAGGCCTGCGGGCCGTCGGGCGCGTGCCTGTCGGACGAGGGAACCGTCCCCTGGTAGGGCGAACCGGGATAGACGCCAGCCTAAGCAGGCACAGTGCTTGCGCTCGCCTGCCCCAGCCCTTATTGTAGTGACTAGAAATTTAAGTCCACTATAAAATGCAGGGCCGGGCCACCGTCAGCCCCGGCCCTGCGCGAGTGGTCCTCGACCGGCCATCCACTGCCATGCCTGAAGTTTAGCGTCACGAATACAACCCGAGTTTAGGAGATCGTGATGCGCAAGGTCGTCTCACGTGACGGAACGAAGATCGCGTACGAGAAAGCGGGCGACGGCGTCCCGATCGTGCTCCTCAACGGGGCGTTCCGCGATCATGCCATCTTTGATTCGATCGCGCCCGAGCTAACGGCTAACTGCACCGTCTTCGTCTACGACCGCCGCGGGCGCGGCGAGAGCGGCGATTCGGATAAGTACGCGGTCGAGCGGGAGATCGAGGACCTGGACGCGATTATCGGCGAGGCGGGTGGCGAGGCGGTCGTGTTCGCCGGCTCCTGCGGCGCGAACCTCGCGCTGGAGGCGGCCATGGCGGGCGTGCGCATCACCAAGCTGGCCCTGCACGAGCCGTTCTACCGGGTCGACGGCTACCCCAAGCCCCCGGCCGGCTTCATGGGCCGGCTGCGCGCGCTGCTCGCCGCCGGCGACCGCGGCGGGGCCGCCGAGTACTTCCTCGGCGACCTGCTCGGGCTCACCCCGGAGATGATCATCGCGTGGCGCAAGGGGCCGATCTGGCCGGTCAACGAGGCTAACGCCCACACGCTGCCGTACGACACCGAGATCTGCGGTGACTTCAGCGTGCCGGCCGGGCGGCTCGCGGGCCTCCGCACCCCGTCGCTGGTGATCAACAGCGACGGCACGAGCGACTGGCTGAAGGCCGCCGCCAAGGCGACCGCGCGGGCGCTCCCCAACGGCTGGGGCCTGGAACTTCCCGGCTCCTGGCACCGCGTGGACACCGGCATCCTCGGGCGGGTCCTGACCGGGTTCGCCACGACGTAGCCCGTGCGGCGCTCAGCCTCTCGCGGCGGCGGCCGGTCACGTTTCCCGGCCGCTGCCTGTCAAAGAGGTAGGAAACTGGACTACATAAAAGGAAAGGTGCGCAGTGTCAGGAATTACCCGCTGGGCCTTGGCGCACAAGCGCCTTGTCGTCCTCTTTTGGCTGCTCCTTACCATCTTGGGGATGGCCTTCTCGAAGAAGGCAACAGACGCGCTTAGCCAGGAATACTCCATTCCCGGCCACCAGAGCTACCAGACGAACCAGCAGATCACCAGCCAGTTCGGCGGCGGCGGCGATGGTGCCCCGCTGGTGGTAGTGGTCTCGCTGCCGGCCGGCCAGGCGGTGACCTCGCCGGCCGTGACCACCGGGCTGAACCAGCTCACCACCCGCGTCGAGCAGGCGGTCCCCGGCTCCCGGGTCGCCTCCTACGCGACCACGAGCGACTCCGGCTTCGTCGCCAAGGACGGCCGCACGACGTTCATCGTCGACTACCCGCCGCCGGAGCCGGGCCAGTACGGCCAGAGCCCGCTGGCGGAGAAGGCCGTCCAGGCGGCGATCAAGGGCCAGGCCGTCGGGGGCGGGTCGGTCGCCCTGACGGGCTATGACGCGCTGACCGCGCAGGCCGGCAGCGGCGCGAAGGGCGCCAGCGTCTTCGTCGAGAGCCTGATCGGCGGCTTCGGCGCGCTGATCGTCCTGGCCTTCGTGTTCGCGTCGTTCCTGGCCCTGGTCCCGCTGGTGATCGCGCTGGTGTCGATCATGACCTCCTTCCTGGCGGTGTGGGGCCTGGCCGAGGCGACGTCGGTCTCCAGCATCGTGGAGTACCTGATCGCCCTCGTCGGCCTCGGCATCGCGATCGACTACTCGCTGCTGATCGTGGTCCGCTGGCGCGAGGCCCGTGCCCGCGGGCTGTCGGGTGAGGACGCGGTCGTCGAGGCGATGGCCACCGCCGGGCGGGCCGTGGTGTTCAGCGGCACCGCGGTCGGGGTGGGCCTGCTGTGCCTGATCGTGATGCCGGTGCCGTTCCTGCGCAGCCTCGGCTTCGGCGGCCTGCTGATCCCCATCGTCAGCGTCGCCGTCACCTTGACCCTGCTGCCGGTCATGCTCGCCAAGATCGGCCCGCGCCTGGACTGGCCGCACCGGCGGGCGGACGCGGGGCCCGCCCGGGCCTGGACCCGCTGGTCGGGCTTCGTGGTGAAGCACCGCTGGGCCTCGGCGATCGTCGCCCTGGCCATCATGGGGGCGCTCGCGGGCGCGGCGACCACCCTCACGCTCGGCCCGGCCAACGGCAACCCGGACACGCTCAGCCAGGCCGGCACCGCGAAGGACGCGCTGAATACGCTCAACCAGTCGGGCATCGGCGAGGGCGCGCTGACGCCGATCGAGATCCTCGCCCCCCGCGCGGACGGCCCCCGGCTCGTCCACGCGCTGTCGGGCCTGGCGGGCGTCCAGGGCGCGACTGCCCCGACGGCGGCCTCCTGGTCGCGCGGCGACACGGCCATCGTTGACGTGTTCACCCACGACAACAGCCCGGCCGCCCTCGCCAGCGTGCGGGACGCCGCCCACGCGGTCGGGCCGAACGTGACCGTCGGCGGGATCGACGCCCAGAACCGCGACTTCATCTCGGCCGTCTACGGCAGCTTCCCGCTGATGGTCATCTTGATCGCGATCCTCGGCTACATCCTGCTGGCGCGGGCGTTCCGCTCCCTGATCCTGCCGCTCAAGGCCGTCGCCCTCAACATCTTGTCGGTGGCCGCCTCCTGGGGCGCGCTGACCCTGATCTGGCAGAAGGGGTTCGGCTCGCACGCGCTGTGGGGCATCCCGGCCCTCGGGTCCATCCCGTCCTGGCTGCCGGTGATCGTGTTCGCCTTCCTGTTCGGCCTGTCGATGGACTACGAGGTGTTCATCCTCAGCCGGATCCGCGAGGAGCACGACCGCGGGGCGTCGAACCACGACGCGATCCTGGCGGGGATGGGGCGGACCGGCCGCCTGGTCACCAGCGCCGCGCTGATCCTGTTCCTCGGCTTCGTGGCCATGAGCACCGCTCCCGGGCCGGTGGTCAAGGCCATGGCGACCGGCTTCGGCGTCGGCATCATCGTGGACGCCACCGTGGTCCGGGCGCTGCTCGTGCCCGCCCTGGTGTCCATCTTCGGCGACTGGAGCTGGCGCTTCCCCCGGGCGGCGGCGAAGATCCTGTTCGTCCCCGACCAGCGGGCGCCCGTCGAGGCGGCCCCGGAGTACGACCGGGCGGGCGGGCCGGCCAGCTAGCGGGGCACCGCTAGACGGCACGCGGAAAAGCGCCCTGCGGCCCGGGACCTGCGCAGGTCCCGGGCCGCGCCGTTGCGCGCGTCACGCGAGGCTAAGCTCCCCCGCGCGCGCCCGGCGCGCGCGGGGGAGCGCCGCTACGCGCCCTTCAGCTGGGCGATGGCCTTCTCGATGCGCCCCGCCCGCGTCTCGGCCTTCTTGGCGCCGGTGATGGCGCGCACGTGCTCCTTCTTGCGGCCGTCGGGCAGCCGCTCCCAGGCGGCCCGGGCGGCCGGCTCGGCGTCGAGGGCCTTGGTGAAGTCCGCCGGCTCCTCGATCACCCGCGGCTCGGTGTCCAGCTCCAGCTCGACCTCGACCTCCTCGCCGGTGTCGACGCCGGCCGCCTTGCGGTTGGCGATGCTGAAGCCGAGCAGGTGCCGGCCGCGCATGATGGCGACCACGCTGCGCCAGCTGTGCCCGTTGACGGTGATGACCACCTTCGGGCGCTTGCCGCCGTCGAGGGACTCCACGATCTGCGCCGGGACCTCCAGCCCGTGCATGGGCTCGGGGGGCTCGACCAAGGTTCGAAACTTCATGACGTGCTCCTGCTCCTGCTCCCGGGGTGCCGCCGGCGGGCCTGGCGGCATGAAAAGCGGCCTTCCCGTACGCGCCGGCGTCACGGGAAGGCCGCAATTACCGTGGTCATCTACTGCCCACGAAAGGCCCTTCTATGCCATTGTACTTCTTAGGCCGGGATAAGGCCCGGGTGAGATGGATTCAGGCCGCGCCGATTAGGTCGAGCAGCTTCCGCGGCGTCGTGGCCTCGGAAAACGCGTCGTCCTCGATCGCCACGCCGTATTCGCGGCTGAGGCGCGCGCCCGTCTCCAGCATCGCGATCGAGTCATACCCGAGGTCCTCGAACGTGACGTCCAGGATCTCCCCGTCCAGGTCGATCCCGGCCCCTACCCCCGCGCTTTCCCGCAGAACCCGGCACAGGTCGGTAAGCTCGATGGTCTTATGCGGCATGGATAGCTCCCTTGATCTCGTTTGCGTTGTCAGTTGCCTCGCCCGGGGCGCGCACGACGAGCACGGAATTGAACCCGCCCAGGCCGCGCGCGATGACGACCGCCACCCGCACCGGCAGGCGGAGCGGGCCGCCCGTCACCAGCTCGATCGGGTAGTCCGGCGCGGGCCGCACGTTGACCGTCGGCGGGACGATGCCGTCCCTGATGGCCAGCAGCGCGGTCGCCACGTCCACGGCGGCGCCGCCCGCGTGCAGGCGGCCGGTCATCGTCTTGGGCGCGGTGACCGGCACGCTCCCCGGGCCGAAGACCGCCGCGATCGCCGCGGCCTCCGCCCGGTCCGGCTCCGGCAGGCCGGCCGCGTCGGCGAAGACGACGTCCACGTCCCCGGCCGCCGCGCCCGCGTCGGCCAGCGCGATCTCGATCGCGCGCCGCAGCCCCGGCTCCCGGCCCCGGCCGGCCCGGGGGTCGAAGGTCGCCGCGTAGCCGGCGATCTCCCCGTACACGTGGCTGGCACCGCGCGCGCGGGCGGCCGCGGCGTCCTCCATGATCAAGATCGCCCCGCCCTCGCCGGTGACGTGCCCGGCCGCGCGCGAGTCGAACGGCAGGTAGGCCGTCGCGGGGTCCTCGCTGGTGCTGAGCTGCCCGCTGGCGATGTGCCCGATCCAGCCCCAGGGGCAGATGGAGCCGTCGACCCCGCCGGTGATGATCAGCTTGCTGCCCCGGCGCAGCTGCCGCCGGGCCTGCGCGATCGCGTCGAGGCCGCCGGCCTGGTCGTTGACCAGGACGCCGCTGGGGCCCTTCATCCCGTTGCGGATCGATATCTGGCCGGTGTTGACGGCGTAGAACCAGGCGAAGGACTGGTACGCGCTCACGTACTCGTTGCCCTGGCCCCACAGCCGCTCCAGCTCCCGCTGGCCGAACTCGAAGCCGCCCGCCGAGGCGGCGGTGACGACGCCCATGTCGAGCGCGGGGAACGTCTCGCCGTCCACCCCGGCGTCCCGCAGCGCCCAGTCCGCCGCCACCAGCGCGAGGCGGGTCATGTGGTCGGTCTGCGGCAGCAGCCGGCTCGGCAGGTGCTCCTCGGCGGCGAACCCGGGCACCTCGCCCGACAGCCTGGCCGGGTAGCCGCTGGCGTCGAACCGGCCGACCGGGCCGATGCCCGACGTGCCGGCCAGGGCCGCGCCCCAGTACTCCTCGGTGCCCAGCCCGTTGGGGGCCACCACGCCGATCCCGGTGATCACGGAGGAGGTCATCAGGCGGCCCGCCCGTCAGCCCGGCGCAAGACCATGGCGCTCTGGAAGCCGCCGAAGCCGCTGCCGACGCTCAGCACGGTGTCCACCCGCTGCTCGCGGGCCACCTTCGGGACGTAGTCGAGGTCGCATTCGGGATCGGGGCTGTCCAGGTTCGCCGTCGGCGGGACGACGTTGTTCTGGATGGCCAGCACCGAGGCCGCGATCTCGATCGAGCCGATGGCGCCGAGCGAGTGGCCGATCATCGACTTGATCGAGCTCACCGGCACCTCGTAGGCCCGGTGGCCGAGGCTGAGCTTGAACGCCGCCGTCTCGTGGCGGTCGTTCTGCCGGGTGCCCGAGCCGTGGGCGTTGATGTAGTCGACGGCGCTGACGTCGAGGCGGGCCTCGGTGAGGGCGGCGGTGATCGCCTCCGCCATCTCGGCCCCGTCCGGCCGCAGGCCGGTCATGTGGAAGGCGTTGCAGCGCGACCCGAAGCCGGCGATCTCGGCGTAGATCCGCGCCCCGCGCGCCTGCGCGTGCCCCAGCTCCTCCAGGATGAAGATGGCCGACCCCTCGCCGAGGACGAACCCGGCCCGGTTCGCGTCGAACGGCCGGGAGGCGTGCTCGGGGTCGTCGTTGCGGGGGGTGGTCGCCTTGATCGCGTCGAAGCAGGCCAGCGTGATGGGGGAGATGGGGGCGTCGGACGCGCCGGCCACCATCACGTCGGCCGACCCCTCGCGGATCAGGTCGACCGCGTGCGCGACCGAGTCCAGCCCCGAGGTGCAGCCGGTGGACACCACGGCCGTCGGCCCCTCGGCCCCGGCCGCCCAGGCGACCTCGCGCGCGAAGGAGGTGGGCACCAGGTAGTCGTACAGGTGCGGCACCGCGTACTCGTGGTCGACCAGGTGCAGCCGCCCGCTGTCGCTGACGACGTTGTACTCCTGGTCCAGCCCCATCGTCGCGCCCACGGCGGTCCCGATGGTGACCCCGACGCGGGTCGGGTCGGTCACCGCCAGCGCGAGGTCCGCGTCAGCCATCGCCTCGCGGGCCGCGACGACGGCGAGCTGCACGCCGCGGTCCATGCGCCGGATCTCCTGCGGCGTCAGGCCGTTCGCGGCGGGATCAAAGTCGATCTCCGCCGCCACCCGGGAACGGAACCGCGAAGGGTCGAAGAACGTGATCTTCCGGGTTGCCGTGCGCCCCTCGGTGAGCATGCTCCAGAACTCCTTGGTTCCGATTGCCCCGGGCGCGACGACTCCTACTCCAACGATCGCCACTCGGCGCGACATGCGTTCTCCTCTCGCGGAATGTTTAGCATCAGAATTGAGCGTAGCCTCGCGGAATAAACGTTCACAAGCATTCCGGGACATCCTTCCCGTTTCGCTTCCGCTGCTTATCAAATGGCCGCTCGCGTATGGGTCGCGAGCCGGTCGGGCGGAATGCCCCGCGGCGGCCGGGCCGCCGCGGGCCGATTAGGGATTCAGTACCCACGCCGAATTGTGCTGCGTGAATCCGATGTGCGGGTAGTACTGCGCGGCGCCCGGCGCCGACAGCAGGACGATCTTGGCCGTCGGCGCCTGCTTCCGGGCGGCCTCGATAAGCGCCTGACCGATGCCCGACCGCTGGTAGTCCGCGCTGACGGCGATGTCGGACAGGTAAGTGACGTAGGAGAAGTCCGAGACGCAGCGCGCGATGCCGATCAGCGTGCCGTCGCCCGCGCGGCAGGTGACGACGAGGTTGGCGCCCGCGATCATCGCCGCCATGCGGCCGGCGTCGGCGACCGGCCGCCGCTCGCCCAGGCCCGAGGACCGGTAGACCTCGAGCACCTCCGCCAGGTCCAGGCCGGTGCCGTCCTCGCGGCTAATGTGCCATGTCACGAAGGGTTTCCAATCGCTTGAGGATCGTGTCGTGGTGGGTCAGGAAGCGCTCGGGAACCAGCGGGCCGATGGCGATCCCGGCGTCCCGCAGCAGGGTCCCGAAGTCCCCGTCGCCGCTGCTCGCGCCGCCCGCGGCGGCCTGCACGGCCCGGTAGGCCCGCTCGCGCTCGGTGCCGCCCTCGAGCAGCTCCGCCAGCACGGCCGAGCTGTAGGCGAGGCCGTTGGTGGCGTCGATGGCGGCCCGCATCCGGCCGGGGGAGACCTCCAGGGTGGCGATCAGGTCGGCCGCCGCGTTCGCCTGGTAGTGCGCGACGATCATCGCGTCGGGGATGGCGACCCGCTCGACCGACGAGTGGGACAGGTCCCGCTCGTGCCACAGGGCCACGTTCTCGGCCACCATCGCGGCGTAGCCGCGCAGCAGCCGGGCCAGCCCGACCAGCCGCTCGCTGCCGGTGGGGTTGCGCTTGTGCGGCATGGCGCTGGACCCCTGGTAGCCGGCGGTCCGGCTCTCCTCCACCTCGCGCACCTCGGTCCGCGACAGCAGCCGCACCTCGGTGGCGACCTGCTCCACGCAGGCGCCGAGGGTGGCCACCGCCTGCAGGAGCTGGGCGTGCCGGTCGCGCGCCACGACCTGGCTCGGGGCGGGCTCCACGCCCAGCCCGAGGGCGTCGCACACGTACTGCTCGACCGCCGGGTCGATGAGCGCGTAGGTCCCCACCGACCCGGAGATGGTGCCCACCGCGACCGCCTCGCGGGCCGCCCCCAGGGACCGGACCGAGCGGTCGATGGCGAAGGCGAACCCGGCGAGCTTGTGGCCGAACGTCGTCGGCTCGGCGTGCATCCCGTGCGTCCGCCCGATGCACACGGTGCCCCAGTGCTTGACCGCCTGGTCCGCCAGCACCCCCCGCAGCCGCGCGGCCGCCTCGATCAGCAGGTCGCAGGCCTGCGACAGGGTGTACCCGAGGGCCGTGTCCACGAGGTCGTAGCTGGTCATCCCCAGGTGCACGTAGCGCGCGGAGCCGGCCGGGATGCCCTCGCAGAACGCGGCCAGGAAGGACAGGATCTCGTGGTCGCGCTCGCGCTCGAGCTCGGCCACCCGCGCCGCCGCCGGCACCGCCGCCCGCTCGATGTCCGCTAGGGCGGCGGTCGGGACCCGGCCCAGCCGGGCCTGCGCCCGCGTCGCCAGGACCTCCACCCTCGACCAGGTGGCATAGCGGGCCTGGTCCGACCAAAGGCCGGCCATCGCTGGTAGTGAATAACGAGTTATCATGACCGTGATTCCTCCCAAGGCATGATCGCGAGCCCAGCGTACTAATTGGGCCTCAAGGGCGCCTAGTGAAGCCGTTCCGCCCCGTTAATATCTCCCTTATTGCCATCGTCCAACTGCGCGTCACCCGCACTTGAACGACGGCGCCCGCGCGTTACCGCGGAATATCTCTCCGAGCTTGCCCCGTTGTACGCTGCCCTCGATATCGAGGACTTGCGAGCCTCCCTGTCAGTGTCATGTAGTTATCCCGTGACTGTCATCACCGTCCCGATGAATAGCCAGCCGATCTGCCGGAGCATTCGCGAGACCCGTCAATTGCTGCTCGATGGCCGCAGCACCGTCGCCGGGCACACGCAGGCCGTGCTGGCGGCCATTCGCGAGGCCGACCCCGACCTCGGCGCGTTCGTCGCCGTGGCCGGCGAGCGCGCCCTCATCGCGGCCCGGGCGGCCGACCGGCTGCTGGCGCGCCTCGGCGAGGACGCCTTCCGCGCCCGCCCGCTGCTCGGGGTGACCGTCACGGTCAAGGACCTCATCCAGACCGGCGGCCTGCCCACCCGCCGCGGCTCGCTGGTGCCCAACCGCCGCCCGGCCGTGGACGCGCCGCTGGTGGCCCGGCTGCGGGCGGCCGGCGCCATCATGGTCGGCAAGACGACGACGTCGGAGTACGGGTGGAGCGCGAGCACGGTCAGCCGGGTCAGCGCCCCCACCCGCAACCCGTGGGCGCGCGACAAGACGGCCGGCGGCTCCAGCGGCGGGTCGGCCGCCGCGGTGGCGGCCGGGCTGTGCACCGCGTCGATCGGCACCGACGGGGCCGGCTCGGTCCGCATCCCGGCCGCGTTCTGCGGGGTGGTCGGGTTCAAGCCGTCCTTCGGCCGCATCCCCTACGTGCCGCCCTGCGCCGACCGGCTGTCGCACGCCGGGCCGCTCGCGCGCACCGTGGCCGACGTCGCCCAGATCATGCCGGTCATAGCCGGGCCCGATCGCGGCGACCCGGACTCGCTGGCCAGCCCGCCGGGCCGGGCGGCCACCGGCGCGCCCCTGCGCATCGGCTGGATCGAGTTCCCGGGCACGTCGGCCGAGGTGCGGCGGGTCACCGAGGGCGGCCCGCTGGCCGCCCTGACGGCCCTCGGGCACCGGGTGGACCGCATTGACGTGCCGTTCCCCGACCCCTACGCGGCCCTGGTCGACATCCTCGCCGCCGGCGAGGCCAACGGCACCGGCCCCGACGAGGAGCAGTGGGGCGACCCCGGCCGGGTCGCGATCGCCCGCTACGGGCGCTCCGTCGCCGGCGCCGCGGTCATGCGGGCCGAGGAGCAGCGACTGGCCCTGCGGGCGCGGCTGGGCCAGGTGATGGACTCCTACGACCTGCTGGCGATGGCGACCGTCCCGGTCGAGCCGTTCGCCGTCGGCGCGATCGCCCCCGACGGGGCCGCCGTCCCGGGCGACCTGCGCTGGCTGGCGTGGTCGCCCGCGACCTACCCGTTCAACCTGACCGGCCAGCCCGCCGTGTCCCTCCCGGCCGGTCTCAGCTCCCGCGGGCTGCCGGTCGGCCTCCAGCTCGTGGGGGCGGTCGGCGACGACGACCTGGTGCTGTCGGTCGCCGCGCACGTCGAGTCACAGCTCGGGCTGGCGCTGGTGCCGCCGGCCCGCCCAGCGAAAGGGGAACAAGCATGATTTCCAGGCCATGGTCCGCCCTCGGCGCCGAGAGCGGCGTCGGGCGGCCCTCGTTCGTGGCCGAGTTCGGCCTCTGGGACGACCGCCAGGTCGCGGCGGCCGAGCAGGTCGAGGTGGCCCTGAGCGAGGTCGACCTCGTGCGGGTCGCCTTCAGCGACCCGCACGGGCTGGCCCGCTCCAAGACGGTGACGGCCGAGGTGTTCCGCACCGTGCTGCGCAACGGCATGGACTTCAGCGCCGGGCCGTTCCTGTTCGACACCGGGCACGCGGTGGCCGTCGACTTCCTGCGCGATGCGGGCCTGGGCATCGGCGAGCTGCTCGGCGCGGGCGACTTCGTGCTCGTTCCCGATCCCCGCACGTTCCAGCTGCTGCCCGCCACCGGCACCGGGCCGCGGACCGCATGGGTGCTGGGCGATGAGTACCTGCGCGACGGCTCCCCGCACCCGCTGTCGGCGCGGGGCGCCTTGCGCCGCGTGTGCGCGCAGTACGCCATGCGCGACCTCGCCCCGGTCATCGGGCTGGAGATCGAGTGGTACCTGACCCGGCTGGCCGGCGGCCCGCCCGGCAACGCCGGCAACGGCTTCGGCCAGCAGGGGGCCGCCCCGGCGGTCGAGGCGGTGAACGCCGGCTACCAGTTCAACCTGGACGCCTCCTACGACTCGGTCGCCGAGGTCGCCGACCCGCTGGCCATGATGCTCATGGCCCTGGGCCTGCCGCTGCGCACGATCGAGCACGAGTCCGGGCCCGGGCAGCTGGAGACGACCTTCAGCCCGATGCTGGCGATGGACGCCGCCGACGCCATGCTGCTGTTCCGCACCCAGGTCAAGCAGGCCTGCCGGCGGCGCGGCTACCACGCGTCCTTCATGACGCTGCCGCGCCTGGACAGCTTCGACCCCAGCGGGTGGCACCTGCACCAGTCGGCCACCAGCACCAAGACCGGCCGCAACGTGTTCGCGATCGACAGCGACGAGCAGGACGCCATCTCCCCCGAGGGGGAGGCGTACGTCGGCGGCCTGCTGGCCAGCGCGCGCGAGCTGTGCCTGCTGTCGGTCCCCACCGTCAACGGGTACCGGCGGCTGTCGCCGGACTTCACGCTCGCCCCGACCTCGGTCAACTGGCGCTTCGAGGACCGCAGCGCCATGGTCCGGGTGCTCAGCGGGGGCGCCTCGACCCACGTCGAGAACCGGATCGGCGAGCCCTGCGCGAACCCGTACCTGCTGATGGCGTCCCAGCTGCACGCGGGGCTGGAGGGCCTGTCGGCCGCCACCCGGCCGGGCGCCCACCCATACCCCGCCCTGCCGGCGTCGCTGGCGGAGGCGGTCGAGGCCTTCCGCGCCAGCAGCCGCGCGGAGCAACTGCTCGGGCCCGCGCTCAAGCAGTGCCTCATCAAGCTCAAGGAAAGTGAGGTATCCCGATTCGATTCATGGCACGCGGCGCAGCAGCCGGCTGCGGGCGAGGTAACCGAATGGGAGCACCGCGAGTATTTCGGTGTTTTCTGAACGCGCAACCCGCGACGTTCACCACGTTCACGACGTTCACGATGTCCAGCGAAAGGGAAACTGGTTATGTCACGCTATGAGTGGGGCGATTCGAACCCGGCTATCGACAAGCTCAAGGAGGCTATCGAGCCGACCCGCCAGAAGGTCGTCAGCCACCCGCTCTACCAGCAGCTCAACTCCATGGACGCCGTGGTGGCCTTCATGGAGCACCACGTGTTCGCGGTGTGGGACTTCATGTCGCTGCTCAAGTCGCTGCAGCGCAACCTGACCTGCGTCGAGGTCCCGTGGGTGCCGACCGGCCCGACCGGCAGCCGGCGGCTGATCAACGACATCGTCCTGGTCGAGGAGAGCGACGAGCTCGGGCACGGCTTCATCAGCCACTTCGAGCTCTACCTGGACGGGATGCGCGAGGCGGGCGCCAACACGACCCACATCGACACCTTCATCAGCCTGCTGCGGTCGGGCCAGGCCGTGCCGGGCTCGATGCGGACGGCGGTCGTGCCCCGCCCGGCCGCCGAGTTCGTCGAGACCACCTGGCACCTCATCGAGAACGCCCCGGTGCACTGCCAGGCGGCGGCCTTCGCGTTCGGCCGCGAGGACCTCATCCCCGACATGTTCGACCAGATCGCCGCGCTCAACGGCCAGACCGGCACCCTCGGGACGTTCGTCGACTACCTGCGGCGGCACATCCAGGTCGACGCCGAGGAGCATACCCCGATGGCGATGCAGATGCTCGCCGACCTGTGCGGCGACGACGACGTCAAGTGGCGCCAGTGCGAGGAGACCATCAACCTCGCCCTCGCGGCGCGGACCCGGCTGTGGGACGGGATCCTGGGCGAGATCCTCGAGCGCTCCAGCTGACCCCCCACCGCCACCCGGCCGGAATTATCCGGAACGCAGTCCCCGCGCCCGCGCCCCGCGCGGGCGCGGGGACTGCCTGGAAGTTGAGGTGAAAGATGCCCTGGGCAAAAGAAATGCCGACCACGGCGAGCACCGGACGCACCGAGCGAATCGCGGAGCGCTCCCGTAACGACAACTGGAAGAAGGTGCCCCGCCGCATTGAGGCGTCGGAGTGCATCACCTGCGATACCTGCATGCGCAACTGCCCGCCCGAGTTCGGGGCGATCTTCGATCGCGGGCTCGACGTGGTCATCGTTCCTGAGCTGTGCTCCGGCTGCCCGGTGTGCGTGATGGTCTGCCCCGTCGACTGCATTTACCCGGACGAGAACTGGACGCCAACCGGAGACGAGATGTGGGACCACATCAGCCTGACGGCAGGAGACGGGTCATGAGCCTGCCCACCGAGCGCGATGCCGCGCTGTCGCGCCGGGAGTCGCTGGCCAAGGCCCGGCAGAGCCGCCGGCCCAGCCGCCTGGGGCGGCGGGCCGGCGCCGCCACCACGCCGGACTACCCGGTGCCGGGCGACGCCGGGTTCCCCGGCCTGCTCAAGCGCGCCTGGCAGGCGGCGGCGGCCGCCCCGAACCTGACCTCGGCCCTGGACACGCTGCTGACGCTGGCCGGCCACGTGCCGGGCGACATCCAGCTGCGGGCGCTGCCGGTCGCCGAGGAGTGCGCGGTGCGGGTGCTGTTCGGCCGGTGCTGGCGCGACCGGGGCCGGGGCCTTTCGGCCGCCGAGGACAGCGCCGACGACGCCGGGGTGGCCTTCCTCGGCGAGCTCGGCCTGACCACCAGCGGCCAGGTCGTGCTGCGGGTCCCGTCCAAGGGCCCGCTGTCGGGCGACCACGAGCTGGTCGGCGGCGTCCTGCGGGTGCCGTGGTCCGCCCGCGACCTGCGGGACTACCAGGCCGAGGTGGACCGCGCGGCCGCCCGCGCGCGCGAGGCGGTCGCCGACTGCCGCGCCTGGCTCGACGCCGTCGGCCTGGCCGGCCGTCAGGTCATCCTGGACACCCTGAAGGAGGCGGCCCGCCGGACGGCCCCCTTCGTGCTGTACTCCGGTGACCGGCAGTACACCAACTTCCGCGACCGCAACTCGCTGACGGGCAAGACGCTGTGGCCCGGCCACCCCGACTGCGTGCTCAGCGGGCTGGGCAGCGTCCCGCTGGAGCTCTGGTCCGACAGCGACGTGACGATGGTCTGCTGCCTGATCCTGCTCGTGCGGTCGGCCGGGTTCGGCCGGGTCGAGGAGGCCAACGGGACCCAGCTGACGCTCGGCCACCTGGCCTACCTGCTCGAGCGGACGCGCCAGGGGTACAACGCCGCGGCCGGCGACCGGCCGGTCCCGCCCGCCAGCTCCGCCATGATGGGCGGGCTCGACGAGCTCGCCCAGGCGCTGGCCAGGCGGCGCAAGGAGATCTTCTCCGACGTGCAGCTGTACCGGGAGATCCACGGCCCGCTGATGCACAAGATCGAGCGGGTCGCCGGCCCCCCCACGCCGGGCGTGGCCCAGCTGGAGGCGCAGGTGTGCGAGCGCGTGAGCGCGAGCCTGCCCGTCTGCGGGGCCACGCTGGCGGACCTGGCGGCCGCCCTGGAGGCAGCGCCGCAGTGGCTGGCGCAGCCGCACGGCGAGTTCGGCACCGGGCTGGAGTCCCTGGTGTACGAGACCGTCCGCGCGGCCCAGGCGACGTTCGACGCCGACTTCGCGATGAGCCGGGGCATGCGGTCGCTGCCCGCGCTGGCCCAGGCGATGCGGGCCAAGGAGTGGCCGGCGATCGCCGCCTGGGACATCCCGCACTTCTTCTGCTGCGTCGTTCCCGCGCCGGAGGCCAGCCGGCACTTCGGCGACTCGGCCGCCCACCTGGCCGACACCGCCTGGTCGATGTCGGCCCGGATGCAGTACAACTCCTGGCACTTCCTGGTCGCCAGCCTGCCCCAGGTCCCGGAGGTGGCGGCGCGCGACTACTTCGTGCCGCCCACCATGCCGGACATCGCCTTCTACTCCGACCAGCACCACCACGGCCACGTGGCGGCCAAGGTGCGGTTCACCATCCGCAGCCCGCAGGCGGTGGAGGTGCTCGGCCGCAAGTTCACCGGGTTCATCGACATGCGGCTGCTGCGCTGCGAGGGGCTGCCGTTCGATGAGGAGGACCTGCTGGCCGCGCACCGTACCTCGGGCTTCATCGCCAAGGCCACGGGGCTGGCGGCCGGGCTGGTCGCCGGCGGGGCCGGCATCGAGGTGACGGCGTTCGACTCCCAGTGGCACTGGGGCAAGATCGCCCAGTAGGCACCACGGCACGCAGAAAGCGGCCCCGGCTTGGATGTCCAAGCCGGGGCCGCTTCCGCTGGGCCGGGCGGGCTACGCCGCCGCGGGCTGCTGCGCCGACCGGGTGTGCACGACCCGGTAGCCGTTCCAGTCGGTCTCGGTCACCAGGGCGAGCCGCCGCCGGGCGCTCTCGCGCCGCCCGGTGGAGTGCTGGTCCTCCGGCAGCGCCTGGAACGCGCCGAAGGCCTCCGGGCTGTCCCACTGCGAGTAGCGCACGACGAAGTCGTTGTCGGCGCCGATCGTGTTCAGGTCGCCGCTCTCGCGCTGCGGCCGGCGCGACCGGATGCCGCGCATGATGCTCTGCGAGCGGTAGCCGGGCACCTCCAGCAGCCAGTCGTGGGCCGCGCCGAGCGAGGCGACCAGGTCGCCCTGGCGGCCGGGCGCGACCCCGAGGATCTCCACGACCGTGTAGTCGTCGCGGGTCGGCGAGATCTCGGTCGCCTCGCCCTGGGAGGGGTGCCGCTGGGCGATCTCGACCTCGGTCTGCATCAGCCGCATGTACGTGCTGATCTGGTTGAAGACCGGGATCGTGTGGTGCTTGAACTCCGAGCCCTGGTAGCGGGTCCCCAGGTCGTCCCGGCCCCGCCACTGGATGAAGTTCAGCGTCCCGTGCTTGGCGATGCCGCGGTGCACCGTGCTGGACAGCCAGCCCGGGTAGTCCGCCGCGTCCACGATCCGCGACATCTCGCCCACGAGCCGGTCCACCCGCTCCAGCTGGTCGGTCTTGAACAGGTTGATGACGGTCAGGTAGCCGTTTTCCGGATTGATGAAAGGCATTGCTTCCCTCGCCTGTAGTTGATTGCCGTTGCTATGGCCGGGCACCCGCCGCGGCGGGGGCGCTGGCCTGGTGAGTGGCCTCGTGAGCGGCCCGTGGCTCGCCGAACCACCGGGCCAGGGCGTCCGGCAGGCCGGCCGTCCCGGACTCGGGGGAGCCGATCCACGCGATATAGCCGTCCGGCCGCACGAGCACGGCCGGCACGTCCGCGAGCGCGCCCGCCGGGCGCGCGGTGACGGTGACGACGTCGGCCTGGCCCGCCCACGGCCCCGCGGCCGCCGCCAGCCCGTCGATGCCGCCAAGGTCGAACAGGACGCCCCGCCCGGCGTGCAGGAACCCGAAGGCCCGGGCCGGGCCGGAGCTCGCCGCCAGCTCGGCGTCCGGCAGGCGCCGGCCGAGGAGCGGGTGCTCCCCGCCGCCGACGTCGTAGCGGATGTCCAGCCCGGTGACCATGCCCACCAGCAGCCGCTTGACGTCGTCGTAGGCCAGCAGCTCGGCCATGACCGCCCGCATCGGGTCCATCTCGTCGCCGCTGAGGTACAGCAGGCGCTGGGCCAGCGTGTTGACCAGGATGCGGGCCCCGACCGGGTGCCGCTCGGCGTGGAACGTGTCCAGCAGCTCCTGCGGGGCGCGGCCGCTGATCACCGCCCCGAGCTTCCACCCGAGGTTGACGGCGTCGCCGACGCCCGCGCTCATCCCCTGGGCGCCGATCGGCAGGTGGACGTGGGCGGCGTCGCCGAGCAGGAAGGCCCGCCCCTGGCGGTACTGGGCCGCCTGGCGGCTGGAGTCGGTGGTCCAGCTCGTCCACAGCGGCTTGCCGCCGCTGATGTCCTCGCCCGTCAGGCGGTTCCAGGCGCCGGCGATGTCGGCGAAGCTGGGGGCGCCCTCGCCCGTCCGCCTCATGCCGTGCTCGTAGACGATCACCCGGTTGACCTCGGGCCCGAGCGGCAGCACCATCACCATCCCGCCGGGGACCCGCTCGCCGGAGAACCGCGGCCGCAGCGGGCAGCCCGCCACGTCCGCGAACCACATCTCGATGGCCGGGCCGGTGCCCGGGAACTCCACCCCGGCCTGCTTGCGGACGGTGCTGCGGGCGCCGTCGCAGCCTGCCACGTAGCGCGCCCGCAGGTGGCGCAGGCCCGCCGGGGTGGTGACGTCGAGGTCGACGCCCGCCCCGTCCTGGCGCAGCGCGGTGACCTCGTGGCCGCGCTGCACCACCGCGCCGAGCCCGGTGGCCCACTGGGCCAGGACCGACTCGGTCAGGGACTGGGGCTTGCCCCGGGCGCCGTAGGAGCCGCCCTCCAGCACCCGGTAGTCGATGCCCAGCCCGCCGAAGTGACCGACCGGGATCGTCGGCAGGTCGCCGAACCGGGGCAGCAGTCCCCGCTGGTCGAACTCCTCGATCGTGCGGGCGGAGAAGCCGAGCGCGCGCGACTGCCTGATCGGCTCGGCCAGCCGGTCGAGCACCAGGACCTCGGCCCCGGCCAGGCGCAGCTCGCCCGCGAGCATCAGCCCGGTCGGGCCCGCCCCCACGATGATGACGTCAGCGTCAAACCCTTGCACTTTCCTTCCTGCCTTCCGTGCGCAGCAGCTTCCCGATCGCCTGGTCCAGGCCGTCCTCGCTGTCGCCGGCCCAGGCGACGTAGCCGTCGGGCCGCACGAGGAGGGCGGTGACCCCAGGGAAGGAGCCGTCTTGGTCGATCGCGTGGATAGTCGAGATGGCGGCCCGGCCGGGGCCGGCGGCGGCCGGCGTGGGCCGCACCACCACCGGGTTGACCGGCGCGGCGGGCAGCCCGCCGGGCTGCCCGCCGGGCGCTGTCCGCAGGCCCAGGCGGCGCAGCCGCTGCCCGGCCGGGGGCGGGGCGGCCGCCTCGTAGCGGTCGCCGAGGTTGCTGGCGACCAGGGCCAGGTGCTCCCGGACGGGGCCGAGGGCGGCCAGCTCGCGCATGACCGCCCGCAGCGGCTCGGCCTCCGGGCCGCCGAGCATCAGGTCGTCTTGCGCCGCGACGTAGTCGAGCACCCGCGCGGCGGCGGCGTGCCGCTCGGCGTGGTAGGTGTCGAGCAGCCCGGGGGCCGCCCGCCCGGCGGACTCCGCCGCCAGCTTCCAGCCCAGGTTGACCGCGTCCTGCAGGCCGACGTTGAGCGCCTGGCCGCCGATGGGCATGTGCCAGTGGGCCGCGTCGCCCGCCAGCAGCACCCGGCCCCGCCGGTAGGCGCCGGCCAGGCCGCGGGCGTTGTCGAACGCGTCCAGCCAGGCCGGCGTCCCGCCCGTGATGTCCTCGCCCGTCACCGCCGCCCAGGCGGCGGCGACCTCGCCGAACTCCGGCGGGCCGGCGCGCGGGGCCGGCTCCTGGCCGGCCGCGTGCACCATCACCCGGGTGACGCCGTCGCGCGTGCTGGCGACGGCGAACCCGCCCGCCAGCCGCTCGAACCGGCGGTCGCGGATGCTCAGGCCGGTGACGTCGGCCCGCAGCAGCTCCCGGGTCGGCGCGGTGACCGACACCGGGAACCCGTGCAGCCGCCGCACCGTGCTGGCGGCGCCGTCGCAGCCGACCACGTACCCGGCCTCGATCGCCGCGTCGCCATCGGGGCCGCGGACCTCGCACCGCACGTGGCCGGCCCGCTCGGCCAGGCTCGTCAGCTCATGGGCCCGCAAGATGGTGGCCCCCAGCCCGGCCGCGCGCTCGGCCAGGAACGCCTCCGTCCGGTACTGGGGGACCTTCCAGTTGCCCGCGTACGCGCTGTCCAGCCCGGCCAGGTCGAACCCGAAGCCGGCGAAGTGCGCCCGCGGCTCGTGGGCCGCCTCGGCCAGGAGCTGGTCGAAGCCGCGCTCGTGCAGCAGCTCAGCCGTCAGGGCGGTGATCTGGCTGGCCCGCGATTCCTGCATCGGGCTGGCCAGCCGGTCCACGACGATGGCGGCCACCCCGGCCCGGCCCAGCTCGCAGGCCAGCAGGAGCCCGACGGGGCCCGCGCCGACGATGACGACCCGGGCGGCCCGCGCCGGGGGCGTCACGACTGCGGGCGCCCGTCGCCGGGCCCCTCGGCGTAGGCCTTGGCGAGGTTCAAGGTGGCGGTGCTGTTGCCGCTGAGCGCCTTGCGGACGAACTGCTCGGCCGTCGCCACGGTGGCGTCGGGGCCGAGCACGTCGGTGATGCGGGCGGTGTTGAGCCGCACCGTGTGCCGCGAGGTGACCGGCGTGCCCGCGCTGCCGCGCTCGCCGATCGACCAGCGGCCCGTGTGCAGCGTCATCAGCGCGGGCAGGACGACCTGCTTGTAGACGATGGCGTAGTGCGGCTGGCACACGCGCACGGAGCGGGTGGTGTGGGTGCTGCCGTCCTTGGTGCTGGTGTCCATCTCCAGGACCTGCAGCCCCGGCGTCTCCTCATCCAGCCGCACCCGGGCCACGTGCGGCAGCCGCTGCTTCCACCGCTGGGCCTCGTTGAGGAAGTCATAGACGTCCTGCGGGCTGCCGTCGACCAGCACGGTGTCGTCGAACGTGATGAGCTCGCCCGCCCCCATCGCCTCGGCGCTGGACTTCAGGGCGTTCAGCTCCGACGTGCTGTTGCGGTCCACCGCCGAGATGATCCAGTCCAGGTCGGCCGGGTCGTCAGTCGCGGCGAAGAAGTCGTGCAGCAGGCGCACGCGGCACCCGGTGCCGGAGACCGGCTCCACGATCCAGGTCCCGCCCATGCCGCCGACCGGGTGCTGGGACCGCTCCTGGCGGAACGACACCGTCAGGTTCCCGGGGTCGTGCTCGCGCCGCGACGTCCACGTCTTGACGGTGTCGTTCGCGGTCGCCCAGATCCGGATGAGCTCGGAGTTCCCGGCCCGCTCGACGCACTCGGCGTGCACGGTCGGGGGGAAGGTCTCCGGCCACTTGCTGACGTCCGCGATGAGCGAGTACACGCATCCCGCGGGAGCGCCGACGGTCACCTCGTGCTGGGTCTCGTGCACGGTGCTGGTGGTCACGATTGTCCTCCTCGGAACAAGGGCCGCCTCAGCGGGCGGCGATCAGGGGCTGGGGATCGCTCGCGTTCTGGGCCGGGGCGGGCTCGCCGAACCAGCGGCGCAGCGCCCCGGTGAGCGGCTCGCTCCCGGGCGCCACCCAGGCGACGTAGCCGTCGGGCCGGATCAGCACCGCCCGCGTCGGCGTGGCGCCTTCCTCCGGGCCGGGCGGGAAGCGGGTGACGAGGGCGACGTCGACCCGGTCGGCCCAGGGGGCCGCCGCCGCGGCCGCGGCCGGGTCGCCCGCGCTGATCAGGACGCCCCGCGCCGGGTGCAGCAGCCGCGCGATCCGCGTCCGGCTCCCGTCGGTGAGCTCCAGCTCCCGGTCGGCCATCCGGGCGCCGGCCAGCGGGTGCTCCCCGTCGCCGGCGTCGTAGCGGATGTCCAGGCCGCTGACCATGCCCGACAGGTGCCGCGCGACCACCGGCAGCTTGGTGAGCTCGGTCATCACCGCCCGCAGCGGCTCGGCCGAGCTGCCGCTGAGGTTGAGCGTGCCCTGGGCGCGGGTGGTGCGCAGGACCCGCGCCCCCACCGGGTGCCGCTCGCTGTGGTAGGTGTCCAGCAGCCCCGCGGGCGCCTGCCCGCCGATGGTGGCGGCCAGCTTCCAGCCCAGGTTGACCGCGTCCTGGACCCCGATGCTGAGGCCCTGGCCGCCGGCCGGCAGGTGGATGTGGGCGGCGTCGCCCGCCAGCAGCACCCGGCCCCGCCGGTACTCGCTGGCCTGGCGCGAGGCGTCGGTGAAGCGGCTCACCCAGCGGGCCTGCCCCCCGTGGATCGACTGGCCGGTCAGCCGCTGCCAGGCGTCGGCCACGTCGGTGAACGTGACCTGGCGGCCCTTGTCCGCGGGCGGGTTGCCGTTCTCGCACACGATGATGCGGAAGTAGCCCTTCTCCAGCGCCGCCGCCATCACCATGCCGCCCGGCACCAGCTCGCCGATCGGCCGCGGCCTGATGTCGCACCCGGCCACGTCGGCCAGGTACATCTCGCGGGTGGCGTCGTGGCCGGGGAAGCTGAAGCCCGCCAGCTGGCGGACCGTGCTGCGCCCGCCGTCGCAGCCCGCCAGCCAGGGGGCGCGGTACTCGGCCAGGCCGCCCGGGCCGGCGATGGTCGCGGTGACGCCGTCGGGCGCTTCCCGCAGGCTGGTGAGCTCGGCCCGGCGGTGGACGGGCACGCCGAGCTCGCGCACCCAGTCCTCGAGCATCTCCTCGACCTTGTACTGGGGCACCCCGCGCACGCCGAAGTGCGAGCCCTCCAGCACCCCGTAGTCGATCGGGATGCCGCCGAAGTGCCCGAGCGTGGTGATCTCGGCGTTCTCCAGCCGCTCGAGCAGGCCCCGCTGGCGGAAGATCTCGGTCGCGCGGGCGGTGAAGCCCACGCCGCGCGACTCCCAGCTCCGCTCGGCCCGCCGCTCGAAGACGGCGACCCGCGCGCCGCCGAGGCGGAGCTCGCCCGCGAGCATCAGCCCCGTCGGCCCGGCGCCGATAACGATGACATCAGTATCCATTTCCTGTCCTCATCCTCAGCCGTGCGTGGACGTCGGGCCGGGCGCGCTGCCTCAGACCGGGCGCGCCTCGACGATGGAGACCGGGGCGCTGGTCGGGACCTCGCCGATGACCTCGAAGCCCGCCTTCGCGCAGAGCTCGGCGTACTGCGGCAGGGTCCGCTCCTTGGCGCCCAGCAGCAGCATGAGCCACAGGTCGATGATGTTGCCGATGTGCTTCTTGTTGTCGGCCTTGAGGACGTACTCGACGATGAGCACCTTGCCGTCGGGCGCGATCGCCTCCCGCACGTTGCGCAGGAACGTCAGGCACTCCGGCTCGGTGAAGTCGTGCAGGATGTGCTTGAGGATGTAGGCGTCCGCCTGGGGCGGCAGCTTGTCGAAGTAGCCGCCCTTCTCGATGGTGACCCGGTCGCCGACGCCGGCCGCGGCGAACAGGGCCGGGGAGTCCTTGGTCGCGAAGTCGGAGTCGAACAAGATCCCCTGCGCCTGCGGCGCCTGGCCGAGGATCCCCGCCAGCAGCGCGCCCCGGCCCCCGATGACGTCCACGATCGTCTTGAACTGCGAGAAGTCATACGACGCGACGACCGGGTCGGCCTCCGAGGCCGACACGCAGCCCATGCCCTGGAAGAAGACCCCGGCGTACTCGGGCATGGACATCAGGAAGGGGAGGGCGCCCATGCCGCGCAGCTTGGGCAGGTTCGCCTCGCCGGTGCGGACGGACTCCAGCAGGTGCGGCCATTCCTCCTGGAACAGGGGCTGGCCCATCAGGACGGCCATGCCGCGCATGGAGTCCTGGGCGTCCTCGCGCAGCGCCTCGCTCATCGGGGTGAGCTCAAACCGGCCGTCGGGCCGGATGGCGAACACGGCGTAGCCCGACAGGGTGCGCAGGAGCCGGTAGGTCGCCTCCGGGTCCGAGCCGACCCGCGCGGCGATCTCGGCCGCGGTCAGCGGGCCCTCGCCGAGGACGTCGGGGATGCCGAGCTGCGCGGCCGCGGAAATCGCCTGGGTTATCACCGAGCCCTGAATCAGGTCAAGCAGTGAGTACGCGGCAGACTGGTCCCGCACGTCCGGGAGTATCGACATGTCTCCTCCTGAATTAATTGCCTCGGGAGACCACAATAGATGGGCCGCGCTATTTGCGTCGATAATGTTCAAGTGGGCAATGAACGCGGTCGAACCGTGGTCTACCGGCACTCGACCGGGATTAGTGAAATACCTGCCACGATGCTGGGACAGCATATCCAGGACAAGGAGCATACGGAATGGCGGACAACGGACAGCAGGTTGCGCTAATCACCGGCGGCACCAGCGGAATCGGCCTGGCGGTCGCGCAGTCCCTCGCGGGAGCCGGCCTGAAGGCCTTCATCTGCGCGCGGCACGCCGAGGCGGTCACCGACACGGTCGGCAAGCTCCGCGCGGCCGGCGGCCAGGCGGACGGGACGGTGGCCGACGTCCGGCGCCCGGATGAGGTCAAGCGCCTCGTGGCGGCCGCCGTGGAGGCCTTCGGGCGCGTGGACGTGCTGGTCAACAACGCCGGCCGCAGCGGCGGGGGCACGACCGCCGACATCGCCGATGACCTCTGGTACGACGTCATGGACACCAACCTCAACAGCGTCTTCCTCGTCACCCGGGAGGTGCTCAAGGTGGGCCAGCCGGTCGAGCGGGGCTGGGGCCGGATCATCAACATCGCCTCGACCGGCGGCAAGCAGGGCGTCGTCCTCGGGGCGCCCTATTCCGCCTCCAAGCATGGCGTGATCGGCTTCACCAAGGCGCTCGGGCTGGAGCTGGCGAAGACCGGCGTCACGGTGAACGCCGTTTGCCCCGGCTACGTCGAGACCCCGATGGCGCAGCGCGTCCGGCAGGGCTACGCCGCGCACTACGACACGAGCGAGGAGGCGATCCTCGAGCGCTTCTCGGCGAAGATCCCGCTCGGCCGCTATTCCACCCCCGAGGAGGTCGCCGGCCTCGTCAGCTACCTGGTTTCCGACGCGGCGGCGCCGGTGACCGCGCAGGCGATCAACGTCTGCGGCGGCCTCGGGAATTACTGAGGCCCGGGAATTACTGAGGCCCGGCAGTTTCTGGGGCCCGGCAGTTTCTGGGGCCCGGCCTCGCGAACCTCGTCAGTGAAGGCGGTAAGGCAAACACATGCGCAGCACCCTGATAGTGGCCCGGATGGACCCCTCGTCGGCCGACGAGGTCGCCCGGCTCTTCACCGAGTTCGACAAGACCGAGATGCCGCACCGCATGGGCACCCGGCGCCGCGAGCTCTTCCGCTACAACGGCCTGTACTTCCACGTGCAGGACTTCGACGGCGACCACGGCAGCGACGCGATCATGCAGGCGCGGACCGACCCGCGCTTCATCCAGATCAGCGATGACCTGAAGGCCTTCATCGGGGCCTACGACCCGGCCACCTGGCGCTCGCCCGCGGACGCCATGGCCACCCCGTTCTACCACTGGGAGTAGCGGGCACCACGAAAGCGCCCCGGCGCCGGCCGCGAGCCGGCGCCGGGGCGCTTTGGCGTGTGGATCGTTCCCGCCCGGGGCCCCGGGGAAGGCCCCGGGCGGGAACTGGCACCGCGCCGGGCGGGGCGCCCGGCGCGGTGCCCGCTCGTCAAGACGCGGGGGAGTAGTCCAGCACCCGGGCGAGCGCGCTGCTCAGCGCGTCCACCGGGCTCTCGCTGGCGCCTGCACTGCGCCAGGCGACGTGGTTGTCCGGGCGGACCAGGATGGCGCCGTCGTCGCCGATCTGCCGCACGCCGGCCCACCGGCCGTCGGCGTCGCCGTAGGCCGCCCCGGCCCCGATCGCCGCGACGACGATCGGCACCGAGAACTTCTCCGCCACCTGCGCCGCCGCCTCGCGCCAGGCCGCCCCGTCCGGGCCGGTGATCAGCGCGAACCTCGTCGAGTGGCCGGTCAGGTCGTGCGTGGACAGCCGCTGCCCGTCCCGCTCGATCCAGGCGTGCGCCAGCACGTTCCCGGGCCGGGTGGACGGCGTGTAGATGTCGCGCAGCGGCACCCGCCGGGCCGGCTCGCTGCCGTCGGGGACGACGGCGCCGTCCTCGTAGCTGAAGCCGATCTCCATGTCGTGCGCCTGGCACCCGCCGCGGTGGCTCTCGAACACCTCCACCGCCCGCGCCCGGGCGGTCTCGCCGATCGGGGTGTCGGAGAAGTAGGTGGTGAACGCGGGCAGCCGGCGGGCCGGCGGGATCCGGTGCCCGAGCCCGAGGCCGTCCAGGATGCCCTGGTGGTGGTTCGCCGCCGACAGGGCCCACTCGACGTTAGCCTGGCACACCGGGCGCCGCTCGGACTCGTAGGTGTCGAGCAGGCTGTCGCTCGCCCGCCCGTCGAGCACCATCGCCAGCTTCCAGGCGAGGTTATGCGAGTCCTGGATGCCGGAGTTCAGGCCGAGGCCGACCGTCGGGGGCTGGCGGTGGGCGGCGTCGCCGCCGATGAGCACCCGGCCGACCCGGTAGTGGCTCGCGACGACGCCCTCGACCGTCCAGCGGGTCGCGTGGAGCAGCTCCAGCTCCAGGCCGGGCAGGCCGAGGGCCTCCCTGATCGCGGCCAGCAGCGACTCCTCGTCGTACTCGGCCATCGCGCCCGGGGTGAAGTGCAGGACCCACTCCTCGCAGGCCTTCCCCCAGCTCGGCCCCATCTCGATGAGGTTGTTCGACAGCTCGGGCCGGTACGGGTTGAGCAGGTGCATGATCAGCGCGCCCTCCACCCACCAGGGCGACAGGTCCGCCTTGAAGTACGCGGTGGTAGTCGTGGCGATCTTCGGGATGCCCTGCATCTCGACGCCGATCTTGGCGCCCACCGTCCGGCCGCCGTCGGCCGCGACGAGGTACCGCGCCTTGACGGTGGTCACCTCGCCGGTCACCGTGTTCCGCACCTCGGCGGTGACGTGGTCGCCGTGGTCGGTGAAGTCGCCCAGCTCGTGGCTGAACAAGACCCGGCCGGGGTTGCGCTCCTGCGCCCGGCGGCGCAGGATCGGCTCGAGCCGGATCTGCGGGAGCTTGACCGGGAGGATCGGCCCGGCCTCGGCGAACCGCTCGCGCAGCGCGCCGCCGCCGAAGGCGTCCATCGTGTGCACCATGCGCCCGTCGAGCGGCTGGTCGCCGGCCAGCGAGGTTATCCAGGTGATGGCGCCGAACTTGTCGAGCGGCGCGCCCACCTCGAAGATCTCCTCGTCCAGCCCGTGCTGGCGGAAGATCTCCATCGTGCGCTGATTGAGGTAGTGCGCCTTAGGCACAATCGACGTGTCCGGGTGGCGCTCGACCAGCAGGTGGTCCACGCCGTGATCGGACAGGAAGACGGAGGCCGCCAGGCCGCATCCGCCGCCGCCCACGATCAGGACCGGAACCTCTATTTCTCCCATTATCGTCCTTCCATGCGAAGTCGTGCGAACAGCCTGACAAACATTTCTTTAGTCCCGGTCAAGAATTGCTTGACCCGTAATTACCGCAGGACTGACGGGTATCGCCCGAACCGGCCGCTAGCAGCATGCGAGCGGGGTCGCGCAGGCTTCCGTTGCACCGGAAGGAGCGATCGGCGATGGCGCGAGCGGAATGCAGTGACAGGCGTAGGCGGTGGCTTGCGGGCCTCCGCGCGGCGATCAGGGCGGCCCTGCGGTGCTTCACCGCCGGCATGTACTACCAGAGCCCGGTCTTCGACCTGCAGGTCGCGCAGGCGATCGCCGCCCGCGGCCGCTCCCGGGCGGGCTATGACCCCTACTGGGCACCGGTCCTGGCCGCCCCCGAGCTCCCCCCGGGCCATCCGGAGGCGCTGGCCGCGGGGGTGCCGCTGTCGCCCGGCGAGCGGGCGCTGTGGTCGGACGTGCTCGGCCGCCCCGTTCGCCGCCGCCGGCCCTGGCACCGCTAGCGGGCCGCGCCCTGCCGCCGGTCGCGGCCAGGGCGCGGCCGCCGGTCAGGCGGCGGCGTCGGCCTCGGCGCCGGGGAACAGGTGGCTGGTGACCTGCTTGACCGCCTTGGCCGCGGACGCCACGCAGGTGGCGACCCCGACCCCGTCGTAGGCGGCGCCGCAGACCGCGAGCCCGGGGGCGGCCGCGACCGACGCGCGGATCCGCGCGACGCGGGCCAGGTGGCCCACGGAGTACTGCGGGTGGCCGGTGTCGAACCGGGTCACCAGCGTGGCCACCGGCGCGCTGGCCGCCCCGTTGGCCTCGCCGGCCTCGGCCGCCGCGATCGCGGCCAGGTCGGCGTCATCGCGCTGGAGCACGGCCTCGTCACCGGTCCGCCCGATCTGGCACTGCATGATCTCGACCTCGCCCGCCAGGTGGGGCCACTTGACGGTGGAGAAGATGACCTCCGTGACCACCTTGCCGTCGGCCGCCGGCACCAGGTAGCCGCAGCTCCCGCGCTCGGTCAGCCCGCCCGCGAACGCGTCGCGCCGGTAGGCGAGGGTGACCCCCGCCAGGGAGCCGTAGGAGATGCCGGCCAGTTCGGCCGCGGCCGCCGCCGCCTCGCCCGTCCCCGCCAGCAGCCGGCTCGCCGGGCCCGCGGGCAGCGCCAGGATGACGGCATCGGCGCTGATGTACTCCGGGTCGCTGGCCGGGCCGACGGTCAGCCGCCAGCCGGCCGCGGTCCGCGCGAGCGCCCGGACTCCGGCCCCGGTCCGCACCGACGCCCCCGCCGAGGCGGCGAGCACGGCGTCGGCCAGCGCCTGCGGCAGCGACCCCATCCCGCCCAGCAAGGTGGTCACCCCGGGCGGGGGCGGCGGGTCGCCCGGCCGCAGCGGCTTCTTCACCAGCGAGTGCGACGCCTCGGCGAGGGACGGGTACTTGCGGGCCGCCGCCGCGAGCGGGGGCATCGTTGCCTTAATGGAAAGCTCCGCCGCCCGCCCGCCGTACACGCCGCACAGGAACGGGTCGGTGATGCGGTCCACGACCTCCTGGCCCATCCGGCCGGCGACGTACGCCGCGACGGAGGTGTCCTCATCCAGCTCGGTCGCGGGCCGCGCGAGGTCCTCGCGGGCGCGGGCCATTCCCGCGTCCGACACCACGCCCGACGCGGCGAGCGCGTCCAGGTCCCACGGCACCCCGAGGATCTGCGGGGGCAGCGGCCGCATGGCCGCCCGGGACCACAGCGCCCGGGCGTGGACGCCCACCTTCGCCAGCTGGTCCTCAAGCCCCGCCGCCGCGAGCAGGCCGGTTCCCTTGGCCCGGGGAGCGTAGGTCGACTCGGCCGCCAGGTCAACGCGCACGCCCGCCACGTTGGCCGACACGAGCTTCCCGCCGATCCTGCCGGCCGCCTCCAGGACGGTGACCCGCACCGGCTCGTCCCGCAGGGAGAACGCCGCCGCCAGCCCGGCGATGCCGCCGCCGACGATGACCACGTGGGGTGCCGTGCTTGCCTGATCTTGTGTTCTGTCCGCCATTCCGCCTGCTCCTTGCGAGGATACGGTTTGGGATTGAGCCTGGCAGGAGCGCCAATAGTCTCGGTCAAGCGCGAGTGGACGGTGCCGCCGTTAGGAGACCGTGCCGCCGTTAGGAGACAGTGGCCGACCGGCGCAAGGCGAGCTCCTCGCGGGCGTGCGGAACCGGCCACGCGTCCACTTCCAGGGCCGGGTCGCCCGACAAGATGGCCGCCTGCAGCCGCTGCAGCCGCGGGCAGGGCTCCACGCCCAGCTCACGGTTGAGCACCGAGCGCAGCCGGTGGAACTCCTGCAGCGAGCGGCCGACGTGGCCCGACCGGTACAGGGCGGTCATGAGGTAGGCGCTCAGGTTCTCGTTCATCGGGCTGCGGGCGGTGGTGAGCGTCAGCTCGCCCAGCAGGTCCGCGTGCCGCCCCAGGGCCAGGTCGGCCTCGATGCGCCGCTCCAGCGCCCCGTGCCGGCGCTCCTCCAGCGACGCCGCCTCGATCTCCAGCACGCGCCCCATCCGGACGTCGACCATGGCCGGCCCACGCCACAGGCCCAGCGCCCGGTCGAGCTCCTCCGAGGCCAGGTACAGGTCACCCGCCTCGGCCGCCGCCCGGCCGGCGCTGACCAGCGGCTCGAACAGCGTGACGTCCGTGCGGCAGGCGGCGCCCTCTAGCAGGTAGCCGTAGTGCGAGGTGCCGAGCAGCTGGCGCGCGTCGGGGTTGCCCGGGCTGGCGGCGGCCAGGGCGTTGCGCAGCTGCAGGATGTAGGTCTGCAGCGTCGTCGCGTAGCTGCGCGGCGGCCGGTCTCCCCACAGTTCCTCGATGAGGGTCGGCACCCGGACGACCCGCCCCACGTTCAGCGCGAGGACGGCCAGGATCTGTCGCTGCTTGGGCGCGCTGATCGTCACCGGAGTCCGGTTCAGATGGACAGTCAGCGGGCCCAGCAGCTCGATGCTGAGCGAGCCCGGATCACTTTTCATGCTGTCTCCTCGATGCTTCCGTAAGCGCGCCCACTGCCGAGCATGCCTCGCGTGCGCCTCAATTTTCCAGTGAGCCGCTCATGAAGCTTCTCGTGAATATTTCATAGTGTTCCTGGCTAATTCGGGCACTAAAAACTCCAAGCCGCTGCCTGGGCGGCTTGGAGTAAAAGGGCGGCGCGACCATTGCCGCGGGGAAGGGCGGGCGCCGTCAACGCCCGCAGCACGATGCCCAGGCCGTCATGTGCGTTGGGTGCGCGGGTCTGGCCCGGGCATCGTGCTGGGGCTGCTGGCGGGGCCGGGCGGTGGTGCCCGGCCTAGTTCAGGCTGCCGCCCGCCTCGGCCGGGCTGCTGCCCGCCTCGCGCGGGCCGCGCTTGGTGACGAAGACGATGTCGAGCTCGGCGAGCTTGTCCGGGTCGGCCGTCAGGCCGATCCCGGTGACCTTGTCACCCGAGACCGTGAACGAGAAGACGACCCGCGGCTGCCCGGCGGGCGCCCACACGGCGGCGGGGACGCCGTTGACCAGCGCGAGCCGGGCCGCCTGGGCCCGGCCGGCGAAGGTCCGGGCCACCTCCTCGGCCCCGGTGACCTCGGCCATGGCGCCCATCCGGACGGCGGCCGGGTCCGCCCGCAGCTCGGCGTCCGGCGCCAGCAGCTCCACCAGCGCGCTGAAGTCCCCCCCGCGGGAGGCGGCGAGGAAGGCGGAGACGACCTCCTGCCGCCGGCTCATGTCGGTTTCCGGGACCGCGCCCGCCCCGACGACGCGGCGGCGGGCCCGGCTCGCGAGCTGCCGCGCGGCCGCCGGCGAGCGGTCGATCACCTCCGCGATCTCCCCGAAGGGCATCTCGAAGACGTCGTGCAGCACGAAGGCGAGCCGCTCGGCCGGGGTCAGCGCGTCCAGCACCACCAGCAGGGCCAGGCCAACGGAGTCGGCCATCAGGATCTCGTCTTCGGGGCCGAGGCCCTGCCCGCCGAGCTCGTCCGGGGGCTGCATCCCGACCGGCTCCTCCCGCCGCGAGCGCCGGGCCTCCAGCATGTTCAGGCACACGCGGGCAACGACCGTCGTCAGCCACCCGGCGAGGTTGTCCACCGCCGTCACGTCCGCCCGGCTCACGCGCAGCCATGCTTCCTGTACGGCGTCCTCGGCATCGCCCGGGGTGCCGAGCATCCGGTAGGCCACTGCCTGCAGGCGGCCACGGTGCTCG
>DATBEM010000226.1:0-31878 GCA_036276115.1 Trebonia sp. | reverse complement strand
CCTGTTCAGCTGAATTACCGTCCTCGCGGGAACCGTCCTCGCGGGAACCGTCCTCGCGGGAACCGTCCTCGCGGGAACCGTGCCCGCCGGAACCCTGCTCAGCTGCACCGTCCCGCGCGGCCCGGGCCGCCAGCAGCTCGTGCAGCGCGCGAGCGGCCCCGCCGTGCAGCTCCCCGCTCAGCGTGCTCAGCCCGGCCAGCACGCAGGCTCCCGGCGCGGCCCGGGCCGACGCGGCGACCCGGACCGACAGGGTCGACAGCGCGAGCTCATGCTCGGCCAGCACGACCAGGGCCGTGTTCAGCGCCCGCACCCGGGCGGCTGTCGCCGGCTGCGCCGACCAGCGCCCCCACAACCGGCGGGCCACTCCAAGCCCGACGATGTCGCCCGGCCCGCCTGCTCCCGCAGTCCCAGAGGCTCCCGCCGTCTCACAGGCTCCCGCAGGGCCGGTCGCACCCGCAGGGCCGGTCGCACCCCCAGACTCTGCGGCTATCGCCCCGTCACCACCCCGCTCGCCGCGCCGCTGTTCGCCGCTCGCCTCGATGAGCAGCCCGATCAGCCGGCGCCCGTAGCCCGTCCAGTCAAGCCCCGCCCCGCCATCCGCACGTCTCGCGCCCCCCTCGTCGGGCAGCGCCGCGACCACCATCGCGAAGCGGTGCAGGATCGGGATGGCCGCCGGCAATGGCGGCAGCGGGTCGCTATCGGATGGCCCCGGCCACGGGCCGTCCGGGTCGCGCCACAGCCGGCCGGCCACTCGCTCGAACGGCTCCCCGGCGGCGACCAGGCCGGCCAGGTCCGCTCCCCGGTAGCGGACCATCCCGTCGGTCACGGTGCTCACCCGGGTCGCGATGACCAGGTCGATGCTCGCGGCCGGGCGTGGCAGCGTCCGTGGCCGCGACCGCTGCGCCAGTAGTTCCAGGTCGTCGGAGTCGTACCGGCTGGTGCGCCCGTCCGGGCCGGGCACCCGGCGCAGCGAGCCCCGGCTGACGTAGGCGTACAAGGTGCGAACGTCCACCCCCAGCCGCTGCGCCGCCGTCCGTGCGTCCACGAGCTCACCCATGACGTTGACGATAATCAACGTTGATTACTGGCGCTAGCCCCGCCCAGAATCGAGGTCATGACACATGACTTCGCCCCGGTCATCGGCCGGGCCTGGGATGCCGCCGGCGGCCCGGCCGGCCTGGCCGACGCCGTCACCGCCACCGGGCCGCGCCAGGTGCTGCCCTCCGTCTTCGACGTGACCGGCCTCGCGGTCGGCTCGGTCGCGGCCGCGACCCTCGCCGCCGCCGAGTTCGGGACCGCCCGGGGGCTGGGGGCCGAGCGGGCCGTCACGGTCGACAGCCGCGCCGCCAGCGCCGCCTTCGCCGCCGAGGCCCTGTTCACCCCGGTCGGCTGGCAGCGGCCGGAGGTCTGGGACCCGATCGCCGGGAACTACCAGGCCCGGGACGGCTGGATCCGGCTGCACACCAACTACGCCTACCACCGTGCCGCCGTCGAGACCGTGCTCGCCTCGCGTGACCACGGCAGTGCGAGCACCAGGGACAGTGCCGTTACCAGGGACAGTGCCGTTACCAGGGACACTGTCGCCGGCGCCGTCGCCACCTGGCAGGCGGCCGACCTGGAGGCCGCGGTGGTCGCGGCGGGCGGCTGCGCTGCTGCCCTGCACCCCCGCCCCGGCTGGCTGGCGTCGGCGGCCGGGGCCGCTAGCGCCGCCGCGCCACCGCTGCGGGTCGCCCCGCCCGCGACCGGTTCCTTCCCGGCCGGGTCCTTCGACAGGGAACCGGGTGGCAGTCGCGCCCTGCCCTACGCGGGCATCCGGGTCCTGGACCTGACCCGGGTCATCGCCGGCCCGGTGGCGACGAAGTTCCTGGCCGCCTACGGCGCCGACGTGCTGCGGATCGACCCGCCGGGCTTCGCCGAGGTGCCCGCGGTGCTGCCGGAGACGACGGCCGGGAAGCGGACCGCGTTCCTCGACCTGCGGGCAGCCGGGGACCGCGTGATCTTCGAGGGCCTCGTCGCCACCGCCGACGTGCTGGTCGCGGGCCTGCGGGCGGACGCCCTCGGCCGCCTCGGCTACGACGACGCCGCGCTCGCGGCCCTGAACCCGGCCCTGATCATCGCGACCCACAACGCCTACGGCTGGGACGGCCCCTGGCGCGACCGCCGCGGCTTCGACAGCCTGGTCCAGATGAGCTGCGGCATCGCCGCGGCCGGAGGGCAGGGCGCCGGGAAGGATCGCCCGGTCCCGCTCCCGGTCCAGGCCCTCGACCACGCCACCGGCTACTTCCTGGCCGCCGCGGTGGGCCGCGCCCTGACCCGGCGGCACACCGAGCCGGCCGTGAGCCGCGTCCACGGGTCCCTCATCGGCACGGCGAACTTCCTGTGGTCGCTGCCGCGCCCGCACGACCAGCCGCCCCGGCCCGCCCCCGGCGACTTCGCCCTCGCCGATACCGCCACCGCCTGGGGCCCGGCCCGCCGCGTCCCGCTGCCCGGCTCGATCGCGGGCATGACCCCGGCCTGGCGGGTCCAGGCCGGCCCCCTCGGCCGCCACGCCCCCGCCTGGCCGGCCGCCTGACGCCCGGCCGTCCTCGGCGCCACTGGTGTCGCTACGCGTCGCGGCGGCGGATCGCGTACCAGGCGACCGCGACCAGGGCGGCCGCCAGCAGCAGGTAGATGCCGGCCTCGATGCCCTGGAACGGCCAGTAGCGCCAGCCCGGCTGGTAGGTGATGGACTGCCGGAACCCGGCGTGGCTCAGGCAGGACGTGAGGGCGGCCACGGGGTCGGGGGCGCCCTTGGCCGGCGGGCCGGCCGTGATCGCCGCCGGCGCGAGCTTCTGGCACGCGGCGGGCATGGCCGACAGCGGGATCGGGAGGCCGTCCACGCCCACGCCGACGCCGTCCTTGACCAGGCTCAGCGGCTGCCCTGAGGGGCCGATGATTCCCGAGCTGAGGAACCACGTGATCCCCGGCGACGTTGGGCCCTGTACGAGGCCCGTGATGCTGGTGACGGCGGGCATGAGGTGCGGCCGGACCGCGTCCACGATCAGCAGGCGGATCCCGGCGAACCCGGCGATGGTCACGGCGATGGCCGGCAGCGTCCGCCGCAGCAGCGCCCCGGCGGCGATGCCGAGGGCCGTCGCGAACACCGCGTAGCCAACGGGCGCGACCCCTTGGGTGTCAAAGAAGGCGCCACTGAACTGATCGCCCCGCATCGCGTTGACCGGCCCGGACCAGAAGGTGACGAGGGCGGAGACCGCGCCTGCGCAGATCGCGGCGGCCAGCAGCAGCCAGCCCGCCTTGACCAGCAGCCAGCGGCTGCGGGTGATGCCCTGCGTCCAGGTGAAGCGCGTGGTGCCGGTCTCCATCTCGTGCGCGGCCAGCGGTGCTCCCAGCAGGACGCCGATGATGAGCGGGACGCTGATGCTGAGCACGCGCATGTCATTGCCGAGGACCCCGATCACCGAGCCTCCGTCGCACGTGCCGTCACCCTCCATCGTCCCGCTGTCGCCGCACGTGGCCAGCAGGTGGTGCCACGCCGAGGCCATCCGCAGGCCGGTCGTGAGCTCGACCGCCGCGAACGCGGCCAGCAGCGCGAGGGCGATCGCCCCCGGCAGGCGGTACAGCCGCCAGGTAACCCAGGTCATCGGTCCTCTTCCGTGCTGGTCGCGGTGGTCAGGGTGGAAAGTCCGGCCCCGCGCGGGCGCGCGGGCGCCCCCGGGGCGGCCGCGTCCATGTAGCCCAGCACGAGCTCCTCCAGGCCGACGTCCTCGGCCTGGTAGGCCGGGTCGATCAGCGGGCCGCCCAGCCGGACTAGCAGGGTCGCCTGACGGCCGGCCGCGCTGGCCGAGATCACCGTGTGCTCCCGCTCGACCGGGGCGATGTCCTTCTTCGGGCCGATGAGGACCTTGTGCTGCGCCAGCAGGCTGCCGATGTCGCCGCAGAGCTGCACCCGCGCCGCGGCCAGCAAGATGATGTGGTCGCAGACCCGCTCGATGTCCGCGATCAGGTGCGAGGACAACGCGATGGTCAGGGAGCCCTCCGCCTCGGCCGCGGCCGCCATGATGGTCGCGAGGAACCCGCGCCGGGCGAGCGGGTCCAGCGCCGCGACCGGCTCGTCCAGCAGCAGCACCCGGGGCTTCTTGGCCAGGACCAGCGAGAGCGCGACCTGGGCGCGCTGGCCGCCCGACAGCGTGCCCACGGGCCGGTCCAGCGGGATGTCCAGCGCGCGCAGCCGGTCGCGGGCCGACTGCCCGTCCCAGCGGGCGTTCAAGTGCGCGCCGATCTTGATGTGGTCCTCCGCTGGCAGCCGCCGGTACAGCGGCATCTCCTGGGCCAGGTAGCCAACCTCGGACAGGAAGGCCGGCGCCTGCCGCGGGGTCGCGCCGAGCACCCTGGCCGTCCCGCCGCTGGCTTCCGCCAGGCCGCACAGCAACCGCAGCAAGGTGGTCTTGCCGGCCCCGTTGGGCCCGATGACCGCGCAGATGCTGCCCTGGGGAACGGCCAGGGAGCAGTCGCTCAGCGCGGTGTGGCGCCGGTACTGCTTCGTGAGCCCCGCGGCCTCAATGGCCGGGGGCGCCCCGGGGGAGTCACTATCGAAGGAGTCACGGCCGAGAGTGTCGCGGCCAGGGGAATCGGCGCCCGGCGAGCCGTTTCCGGGGGAGTGGCGCCCGGCCGGGTCCTGGCCGGCCGGGCCGATGCGGGCCAGGGTGCTCACGCGACCCCCTCGCCGCTGGCCTGGCCGGTCCCGCCGGCCTCGTCCTCCTGGAGCGTCAGCCGCAGGAGGGACTGGATCGCCTCGTCGTCCAGGCCGGCCGCGCGGGCCTCCCGCACCCAGCGCGCCAGCCCGCGGCCGAGCCGCGAGAACGTGCCCGGCGGCGGCCCGGCCGGGCGGGCGCGCACGAACGTGCCCTGGCCCGCCCGCGCTTCCAGCAGGCCCTCCCGCTCCAGCTCGCGGTACGCCTTGAGCACCGTGTTGGGGTTCACCGCGACGGCGGCGACCACCTCGCGGACCGTCGGGAGCTGGTCGCCCACGTCCAGCACGCCCATCCGCAGCGCCTGCCGTACCTGCTGGACCAGCTGCAGGTACGGCGGGACGCCAGACCGGGAGTCCACCCGGAAGCCAATCACGCGATACACCTACCTAGTGTCTTAGTTAACTAGCACTTTAGTCAGCCAGGGGGCTGTCGTCAACCGGGGCGCCGGCGGCTACCGGCGGGGCCGGCCGGGCGGGTGATAGCGTCCCGAGGTGACCACTGACGATGTGCGTCAAATTCCCGGGATGAGGGAGTTCGCGGCGCGGGCCAGGGCCCGCTGGCGGGAGATCGACCCCCTGCTGCCCGATCCCTTCCCCGGCCCGCACCACGGGCTGCCGGAGGGGCCGCGGAGCGCGCCGCCGGCCAGCGGCCCAGGGCCGGGATGCGGCCTGACGCTGGTCGAGGGCCCGGGCGACGGTGGCAGCGCGTTCGGGACGTGCCGCCATGGCGAGCCGGACGCCGGCGGCATTGACCTGACGTGGAGCATGGCGCGCACCTTCGAGCTCACCCCCCGCGTCGCCGGCCCGCAGGCCGGGGCGGCCCTCGACCGGCTGATCAGCCGCTGGCGCGATCACCTGGCCCAGGTGCCGGGCAGCGACGGCGACGACACCGCGGCGGTGGTCAACTGGCCGAGCCGCGACATCGAGGGCGTGACCGCGCTCCAGCGCCACGGCCTGCGCCCGCTGGCGGTCGTCGCCGCCCGGCTGCCCGCCCAGCGGCCAGGGGGCGGGCCGGCCCCGGGGGTGGTGCCGCCCGCGGCGCCAGGAGCCCCGCCGGCCGGGTCGCGGGCGACGGGCGCGGCCGGCCGTCGTGGCCCGGGGCCGCGCCGCCGGGCCCGGGGCGCGGCCGGCAACATTGTTGGCGCGGCCGCCGGCGTTGTTAGCGCTGTCGCCGATAGTGACGTTCGGGTCCGCCGCGCGGTCCCGCCCGATGCCGAAGTGATTGCGCGCTTCGGGGCCGAGGTCGCCCGCTTCGACGCGCACTTCAGCGGGACCCCGGATCGTCCCGGCACCCTGGCGGCGCTGCGGGCCGAGGCGCGGCGGCTGCTCGCCCCGGCCGACGGCGCCTGGACCTGGCTGGCCGAGCGCGACGGCCAGCCGATCGGCATGATCGCCGCCCAGCCGCCGGACCAGGCCGCCTGGATCGCCCCGGTGACGCGGCTTTCGCCCGTCGCGTACGCGGTCCTTGGCTTCGTGCGGCCGGACGAGCGCAGCGCCGGCGTGGGGGCGGAGCTGGCCGCCGCGCTGCACGACGCGGCCGACCGCGCGGGCCTGGCCGCCACCCTGCTTCACTACGAGCAGCTCAACCCGTACGCGGCGCCCTTTTGGAGCCGCCAGGGCTACCGGCCGCTGTGGACGGCATGGGAGGCCCGGCCCGCCCGGTCGCTGCGTTAATGATCTTCGCGCGATTACTCTGCGCGGTTAACCTGCTCATGCATATGCACGCGCATTTGGCGTTTCCGCAATCCCCCCATATGTCCCGCTATTCAATTCTCGCCATGTCGGTTATCGTAAGTGAGTCGACGGAAGGAGCGGAATAGTGAGCGCCGAGGGGCACGCGCTGATCGTCGTGGACATGCAGAACGGCTTCTGTCATCCGGAGGGGTCGTTCCCCAGCCTGGGACTGGGCCTGGAGGGAGTGGACGCGGCCGTCCGCAATGCGGCGATTGCCGTCAAGCAGGCCCGCGCGGCGGGCGTGCCAGTCATCTTCACCCGCCACCTGTACCGGCTTGGCCGGGCGGATGAAGGGCCGGCCCTGATCCGCGACAGCCCGGCCCTGGCCTTGGTGAACGGGCTGGCGGCGGGGTCGTGGGACGCGGACGTAATCAACGAGCTGGACTGCGAGCCGGACGACCTGAAGCTGGACAAGACCCGCTTTGACGCCTTTCAGTGGACCTCACTCGAGCCGCTGCTGCGCGGCCTGTCGGTCTCGCGGCTGGCTATCTGCGGGGTCGTCACGAACCTCTGCGTGGAGACCACGGTGCGCTCGGCGTTCATGCGGGATTTCCCGGTGACGCTGATCGAGGACGCCTGCGCGGCGAAGACCCAGCGACTGCACGACCTCTCGATCGAGGTCTTGCGCAGTTACGAGCTGGCTCAGATCGTACGCATAGGCGAAGGGTTCGACGTGGGCGACCAGGAAAGCAGGAAATTGCTCGCCGGGTGAACCGGTTAAGCCGAATTGTCTTATTACGCGCGAGTAACTGGGAGATAACGAACAAGGATACGCCAGCCTAGCAGGAACAGGCCCGGGAACGCGAGGGCCACGCAGATGAACGCGCCGGCCGCCGGCCGGCCCGGCCACGCCGCCAGGCCCGGCTCGTCCCGGCCGGGGCCGTCCCCGGCCGGATCGAGGGTCGTGCCTGACGAAAGCACTAGGCATACTGATGGGATGAACGAAGTCGCAGCCTCGGATGCCTCGCTGCGCCGCTTCCTGCACGGGCTGCCGGGCGTGGACGAGGCCGGGGCGACCGCCCGGGCCGGCATGCTGGCCACCCGCTCGGTGAAGACCGATGCCAAGCGGCAGGCGATCGACCTGGCGATCTCGATGATCGACCTGACGACGCTGGAAGGCCAGGACACGCCAGGCAAGGTCCGGGCGCTGTGCGCGAAGGCCCGCCACCCCGGCTTCGGCGCCCCGCCCGTCGCGGCCGTGTGCGTGTACCCCGACCTGGCCGGGGTCGCCGCCCAGCAGTTGCGCGGCACCCCCGTCAAGGTGGCGAGCGTCGCCACGTCGTTCCCGTCCGGCCGGGCGGCGCTCGACGTGAAGCTGGCCGACGTGAAGTCCGCCGTCGCCGCCGGGGCCGACGAGGTGGACATGGTCATCGACCGGGGCGCGTTCCTGTCCGGCCGCTACCGGGCGGTGTACGAGGAGATCGCCGCGGTCCGCATCGCGTGTGGCGGAGCTCACCTGAAGGTCATCCTGGAGACGGGTGAACTTGGTCCGCTAGATAACGTCCGCCGCGCCTCGTGGCTGGCTATGCTGGCCGGCGCGGACTTCATCAAGACCTCCACCGGGAAGGTGTCGCCCGCCGCCACCCTTCCGGTCACGCTGGTCATGCTGGAGGCAGTGCGGGACTGGCGGGAGGCCACCGGGCGGCGGATAGGGGTCAAGGCGGCCGGGGGCATCCGTACCGCCAAGGACGCCATCCGGTATATCGTGCTCGTTCACGAGACGGCCGGGGAAGACTGGCTGGATGCCCGCTACTTCAGGCTTGGGGCCTCCAGCTTGCTGAATGACCTGCTCATGCAGCGGGATCGGATGGAGACCGGACGGTATTCCGGTCCCGACTACGTGACGGTGGACTGAGGTTGGACATGCGCTTTGACTACGCGCCCGCACCGGAGTCGCGCTCGGTCGTCTCGCTACGTGATTCCTACGGGCTGTTCACCGGGGGAGAGTTCGTAGCCGGCAGCTCGGTGTTCAAGACGATCTCGCCCGCCTCCGAGGAAGTCCTCGCCGAGGTCACCCACGCGGGCCCGGAGGACGTGGACCGGGCGGTGGCCGCCGCCCGGCACGCCTACGAGCGGACGTGGTCGGTGATGCCGGGCAAGGAGCGCGGCAAGTACCTGTTCCGGATCGCGCGGCTGATCCAGGAGCGCGCCCGCGAGATCGCCGTCCTGGAGACGCTGGACAACGGCAAGCCGATCCGCGAGTCCCGCGACGTGGACATCCCGCTGGCGGCGGCGCACTTCTTCTACCACGCGGGCTGGGCCGACAAGCTGTCCTACGCCGGGTTCGGCCCGTCGCCCCGCCCGCTGGGCGTGGCGGGCCAGGTCATCCCGTGGAACTTCCCCCTGCTGATGCTGGCCTGGAAGATCGCCCCCGCGCTCGCCTGCGGCAACACGGTCGTGCTGAAGCCGGCCGAGACGACGCCGCTGACGGCGCTGCTGTTCGCGGAGATCTGCCAGCAGGCCGACCTGCCCCCCGGGGTGGTCAACGTCATCACCGGCGACGGCGCCACCGGGCACGCGCTGGTCGCCCACCCGGGCATCGACAAGGTCGCGTTCACCGGCTCGACCGAGGTCGGCAAGGAGATCGCCCGCATGTGCGCGGTCTCCGGGCAGCGGGTGACGCTGGAGCTCGGCGGCAAGGCCGCCAACATCGTGTTCGACGACGCCCCGATCGACCAGGCGGTCGAGGGGATCGTCAACGGGATCTTCTTCAACCAGGGCCACGTGTGCTGCGCCGGGTCCCGCCTGCTGGTCCAGGAGTCCATCGCCGACGAGCTCATGGAGTCGCTGCGGCGGCGGATGAGCCGCCTGCGGCTGGGCGACCCGCTGGACAAGAACACCGACATCGGCGCGGTCAACTCCCGCGCCCAGCTCGACAAGATCCGCATCTTCGCCGAGTCCGGGGTGGCCGACGGCGCCGAGCGCTGGTCGCCGGCCTGCCCGCTGCCCGACCGCGGCTTCTGGTTCCCGCCCACCGTGTTCACCGGGGTGTCGCAGGCGCACCGGATCGCCCAGGAGGAGATCTTCGGCCCGGTCTTGTCGGTGCTGACGTTCCGCACCCCCGACGAGGCGGTCGCCAAGGCCAACAACACGCCCTACGGCCTGTCGGCCGGGGTCTGGACGGACAAGGGCTCGCTGATCTTGTCGGTGGCGCAGCGGCTGCGGGCCGGGGTGGTGTGGGCGAACACGTTCAACCGGTTCGACCCGGCCTCGCCGTTCGGCGGCTACAAGGAGTCCGGCTACGGCCGGGAGGGCGGCCGGCACGGCCTGGAGGCCTACCTCGACGTGCTCGGGCCCAGTGACGTGCTCGGGGGACAGTGAATGTCTGAGGTGTCGGAAGTGGCCGTCTCGACCGAGGCGGGGCGGATCGCGGTCCGCAAGACCTACAAGCTGTACGTCGGCGGGGCGTTCCCGCGCTCGGAAAGCGGGCGATCCTACGTGGTGACCGACTCCAGCGGCGGGTTCCTGGCCAATGCCGCGCTCGCCTCCCGCAAGGACGCCCGGGACGCCGTCGTCGCCGCCCGCAAGGCATTCGCGGGCTGGTCGGGCGCCACCGCCTACAACCGGGGCCAGGTGCTGTACCGGATCGCGGAGGTGCTGGAAGGGCGGCGGGCGCAGTTCGCGGCCGAGGTCCGGCTGGCGGCGGGCGGGTCCCGCGCGCGGGCGGAGGCCGAGGTCGACGCGGCGATCGACCGCTGGGTCTGGTACGCCGGCTGGGCGGACAAGATCGCGCAGGTGCGCGGGTCGGCCAACCCCGTCGCCGGGCCCTACTTCAACTTCTCCGTCCCCGAGCCGTGCGGGGTCGTCGCCGTGCTCGCCCCGCAGGACTCGGTCCTGCTCGGCCTGGTATCGGTCATCGCCCCGGCGATCGTCAGCGGCAACACCTGCGTGGTCGTCGCCAGCACCGACCGCCCGCTGCCGGCCGTGACGCTGGGGGAGGTGCTGGCCACCTCCGACCTGCCCGGCGGGGTCGTCAATATCCTGACCGGCCAGGTCGCCGAGATCGCGCCCTGGCTGGCCTCGCACATGGACGTCAACGCGATCGACGTCACCGGCGCCCCCGGCGCGCTCGCTGACGACATGGCCGTGGCCGCGGCCGACAACCTCAAGCGGGTCGTCCGCCTGCCCGCCACCGACTGGCAGGGCGAGCCGGGCCTGGACCGCATGGTCTCCTACCTGGAGACCAAGACCGTCTGGCACCCGGTCGGCAGCTAGCCGCTGCCCTGGAACCGGGGGATTTAATCCCGTCCCGCGCGAGCGAAACCCGAGCAAACGGGCACGCCGGCCCCTAGTGGCGGTACCGGTGAATGTGATACCGGTCCCATCTGTCGATCCTCCCTGTGCAGCGGGCATAACGTACTTGTAAGACTAGTCAGTAACCTCAACGGGGCGGTGCTCAGCGCGACGTTCGTTGACCCGGCGTCCGCCCGATACCGCGTCCCCGTCCAACCTCATGAGAGGGACGTGCAGTGCCTGACACGACCGCCGTACTTCGCTACTCCGACGACGGCGAGCTGAAGCTGCCGGCTAAGCCCGCGACCGAGGGTGCCTCCGGCTTCGACATTTCCAAGCTGCTGGCGACGACTGGCCTGGTCACCCTCGATCCGGGCTTCGTCAACACGGCTTCCTGCTCGTCCGACATTACCTACATCGATGGTGACGCCGGGATCCTCCGCTACCGCGGCTACCCGATCGAACAGCTGGCGGAGCAGTCCTCCTTCCTGGAGGTGAGCTACCTGCTGCTGTACGGCGCGCTGCCGACCGCGGCCGAGCTGGCCACCTTCACCGAGACGGTGACCCACCACACGCTGCTGGACGAGGACTTCAAGACGTTCTTCAGCGCCTTCCCGCGCGACGCCCACCCGATGGCGGTGCTGTCCTCGGCCGTGTCGGCGCTGTCGAGCTTCTACCCGCAGGACCTTGACCCGCACGACGACGCGGAAGTCGACATCTCGATCATCCGGCTGCTGGCCAAGCTGCCGACGCTGGCCGCGTACTTCCACAAGCGGTCGGTCGGGAAGCCGTACATGTACCCGGACAACTCGCTCAACCTGGTCGAGAACTTCCTGCGGATGACGTTCGGTGTCCCGGCCGAGCCGTACAAGGCCAACCCGGTCATCGCCAAGGCCCTGGACACGCTGTTCGTGCTGCACGCCGACCACGAGCAGAACTGCTCGACGTCGACCGTCCGGCTCGTCGGCTCGTCCGAGGCGAATGTCTTCGCCAGCATCTCCTCCGCCGTCCACGCCCTGTCCGGCCCGCTCCACGGCGGCGCCAACGCGGCCGTCCTGGAGATGCTGGAGCAGATCCGCGACGCCGGCGGCGACGTGGACGAGTTCGTCTCCAAGGTGAAGAACAAGCAGGACGGCGTGAAGCTCATGGGCTTCGGCCACCGGGTCTACAAGAACTACGACCCGCGGGCCAAGATCGTCAAGGCCGCCTGCGACGAGATCCTGGGCGAGATCGGCGGCGACGACGAGCTGCTGCACCTGGCCATGCAGCTCGAGGAGCGGGCACTGTCGGACGACTACTTCATCTCGCGCAAGCTGTACCCGAACGTCGACTTCTACACCGGCCTGATCTACCGCGCGATGGGCTTCCCGACCGAGATGTTCACCGTGCTGTTCGCCATCGGCCGCCTGCCCGGCTGGCTGGCGCACTACAAGGAGATGCTGCACGACCCGTCGACCAAGATCGGCCGCCCGCGCCAGGTCTACACCGGCCCGACCGAGCGCGGCTACGTCCCGATCGGCGCCCGCTAGCAGCCCGAGCACTACCGCAGGAAGCCCCGGGGGTCCCCCGGGGGACTTCCTGCGGGCGGCCGCGTTCACTCCGGTTGTCGCTAGCGCGCTAGCCCGGATACCGTGACGACGTGATGGAGGATCCGCCGACCGCGGTTACCCAGGAGGACGAATCCTCCCGCGGGGACGCGGCGGGCACCCAATCCCCGGACGGCACTGCCGTCGCGGCAAGCCCTGCGGTCGAAGCAAGCCCTGCGGTCGAAGCAGGCCGTGCGGTCGAAGCAGGCCCTGCGGCTGAGGCGAGTACCGCTGTCGAGGCCAGCACCCCGGCCGGGGACGGCCCCGCCGCCGACGAGGGACCCGCCGCCGGTGAGGGCGGCCCCGCGGCCGGAGCGGAGCCTGCTGACGGGGAGGAAAAGAGCCCCTGGGACGACCCGCGGCTGCCCTGGACCGGCAAGCCCGGCAAGGCCGACATCGCGTGCTGGCTGGCCATCGTCTTGTCCGGGATCTACCTGCTGGCGCTCCTGCCGTTCCGGGCCGCGCTGGTGGGCACCCACCCGGTGTGGGGGGAACTGGCCAACGGGGCGACCGAGTCGATCGTCGCCGCCGCCGCGTTCGCCCGGATCGGCCACGGGTCGCTCGCGGTGGCGATCATCGCCGGCATCCCCGGGCTGATGAAGCTGGACGTGGTCTGGTGGTGGGCCGGGCACCTGTGGGGCGAGAAGGTGCTGGTCCTCGTCTCCGGCGGCCAGAAGCACGGCCCCCGGGTCATGAACCGGGTGCACAAGTGGGGCCGCCGCTTCTCCTGGCCCGCGGTCATCTTGTCGCCGTTCCTGCCGATCCCCAGCGCGCTTATCTACGCGGTCGTGGGCCTGGCCGGGATGCCGCTGGTGACGTTCCTCATCCTGGACGTCATCGGCTCGGCGCTCTGGGTCGGCCTCCTGGTCGGCCTCGGCTACGCCCTGGGGCACCGCGCGGTGGTCGTTGCGGAAGCAATTTCGCATTATGGCCTGTGGATTTCGATCGGGATCATCGTCTTGGTGATTGGCAGTCAGGTCCTCAGCGCTCGGCGAAAGCGGAAGGCACGGGCGCCGGAGCCAGAGTTACCGGCATGCGTGCAAGCGTTAGATGCACGTTACGAACGAACGTGCATCCGGCCTTGCAGTTGCATGCGCCGTGGGGCAAGATGTGTCATGCGTGAATCACCCGGATCACGCGATAGCTCCCCCGGGGTCGTGATGAGCCTTAACCAGGCACTGGACCTTCCCACCCGCAAGCGGGTGGCGCACCATGAGCCGTTGGACATGTCACCACGCGTGCACCGCATGCCGAAACGGCCTCGGGTCGTGCGGATGCCGGCCGACTGGTGGGACTCGCCCGCCGCGGTGGGGTGCCCGCTCACTCGCGGGCCGCAATCAGCCCGGGCGGCCCGCCGCCTGACGCGGACCACGCTGCGGGACTGGGGACTGGGCCGGCTATCGGATGACGCCGAGGCGATCGTCGGGGAGTTCGTCGCCAACGCCGTCACCCATGCGTCCGACCTCGCGGCCGAGGGCCGCCGGATCGGCCCCGACAACCTGGGGCTGCGGCTGGTGCGCCGCACCGGGGAGGTCATCTGCGCGGTCCTGGACCCGTGCGACTCCGCCCCGGTGCTCCGGGCGTCCCTGGGCATCGAGGAATGCGGCGCCGAGGAGTGCGGCCGCGGCTTGCAGATGGTGGACGCGCTGAGCGACGTATGGGGCTGGAGCCCGGTCGCCGGCCGCGGAAAGGCCGTCTGGGCAATCCTTTTTTCCGCTTGAGCAGTAGTTAACGGGGGCGTGCAGGCGCCGCTCCGCTTGAGCCGCCGTGGGGAGGGGCGTGGCGGGTCAGGCGGAGCGGCACGGGGCCTCGCGCCGCTCCGCTGGGGAGCAGGGGCGGCGCGAGGTCTTCGTGCGGGAGAATGGCTGCGCGGGAGCGCGCGCCCGGGCCGAGGGTACGGGGGTTCGGCCCCGGAGATAAAAAGTGTTGGTGCTGGCATCTGGGCGGGCCGCTGTACTACCGTTCCTTCGCGATGGTGCTGGGTTCCTGGCCCCCGGGGACCCCTCGCAGGCTTACGGAGGATGCTGGATGCCCTGGACCTGGCGGTATGAGAACACTGACGGCGCGCAGGTCAGCGCGTCGGGCCTGCAGGAGGCGATCTTCGCCAACCAGGGCGACGCCGAGAGCTGGCTGGGGGAGAACTGGCGCGGGCTGGTCGACGTTGGCGTCGACCAGGTGACGCTGCTGGACGACGAGCGGGCCGAGTACGGCCCGATGAGCCTGCACCCTGACGCCTGACCGGCGGCCCTAGCCGGCCGCTCGCGAGAACGGCCCCCCGGCCCGGGGGGCCGTTCTCGGCGTCTCACCGCCCGGGCAGCGCCGCTAGCGCGCCCGCGTGGCCGGGCTGTTCGTCTGGGCCGGGTCCCGGTTGACGACGCCCGCCAGGGCCTCGTCGATCTTGGCCATGAGGCCTTCCGCTAGCCGCACCCCGGCCGCGCCCGCGTTGTCACGGACCTGCTCGGGACGGCTGGCGCCGATGATGGCCGAGGAGACGTTCGGGTTCTGCAGCACCCAGGCGACCGCGAGCTGCGCGAGCGTCAGGCCCGCCTCGTCCGCCAGCGGGGCCAGGGCCTGCACGGCGCTCAGCACGTCGTCGCGCATCCAGCGGCTGATGAAGCGGGCACCGGAGGCCTCGTCGGTGGCCCGCGACCCGGCCGGCGGAGCCGCGCCCGGCTGGTACTTGCCGGTCAGCACGCCCTGGGCGATGGGGGAGAAGCAGACCTGGCCGATGCCCTCCTTCTCGCACAGCGGGACGACCTCCGGCTCGATGACCCGCCAGAGCATGTTGTACTGCGGCTGGTTGCTCACGATGCGCTCCAGCCCGAGCTCGGCCGCGATCCGCAGGGCCTCCTCGATCTGCTCGGCCCGCCACTCCGACACCCCGACGTAGAGCACCTTCCCGGACCGCACGAGGTCATCGAACGTCCGCATGGTCTCCTCCAGCGGCGTCTCGAAGTCGTAGCGGTGCGCCTGGTACAGGTCGACGTAGTCGGTGCCCAGGCGGCGCAGTGAGGCGTTGAGGGCCTCGGTCATGTGCTTGCGGCTCAGCCCGGAGTTGTTGGCGCCCGCGCCCCGCGGCCAGTAGACCTTGGTGGCGATCTCGATGGTCTCGCGGGCCACGCCCCGCAGCGCCCGTCCCAGGACCTCCTCGGCCCGCCCGCCCGCGTACGCGTCGGCGGTGTCGAACGTGGAGATCCCCACGTCGAGGGCGGCCCGCACGCAGGCGACGGCCGCCTCCTCCTCAATCTGGGACCCGTGGGTAATCCAGTTCCCGTAGGAAATCTCGCTAACCAGCAGGCCACTGCGGCCAAGATGACGGTGTTCCATGCCCAGCACGCTAGCGCCCGGCCCCGTAGGCCCATAAGTCGGCTCAGGTCGTAAAGGGCGCCTGCGCCTGCGTTGACATCGACTCGCTGGAGCAGCCTCGGGAGGAGCGCCCGAGATCCTTGCCCTTCCATCGGGCGCGGACGGGGGGTTCCGGGGGCCGTCCCCCCCGGGCTAACTAGGCCTTGTCGCCGGGCTTGAGGCGGGGGGCGGGCATCCGCATGCGGCGGATCTGCAGGGCGCGCATCACCGCGTACATCGTCAGGCCGCGGGTGCTCTCGCCGGGCGCCCGCTCGGCGATCAGCTTGCGCAGCGCGTTCCTGATCAGCAGCCCGTCCACGACGATGATGAAGACCAGCGCCGCCACCAGGTAGGAGGAGATGCTGGTGAAGGCCTTGTTGTGGCTGACGATCCCGACGAACAAGACGATCAGGAAGTACATGTAGAACTCGCTCGGCCGCCGGTGCGCGTCAACGTAATCACGGGCGATCTTGCGGGCCGCGCCGCGGTCGCGAGGCCCGAGCGCCCAGTCCTCGCCGCGCTTCATGGCGTCGGTGCGGCGGGCGCGCTCGGCGCGCTCCCGTGCCCGGGCATCGGACTTCTCCGCGTCCGTCAGCGGCCGAGACGGCCGGGCGCCGGAGGTCGCGCGGGCGCCGCTACTGCGGCCGCCCTGGATGGACTGGTAGCGGCCCGCCTGGGCGGCGCTGCGCTTGGGCGTGGGCCGCCCCTTCTTCGCCTGGGCGGTTGGTACCTCTTTGGCCGGAGCGTCCTGGTCCTTGGCGGCCGGGGGAGACTCCTGGGCCGTGCCGTCAGTCACGCCGGCGCTGCTGCGTCGGAACACGGCCATAGCATATTGCTTCATTCGGGCCGGGCGGGAACGCCTGGCGCGTTCTCGCCGTTCTCCTTGTGCCCGCGCGGGGAGGTTGAGTAGTAACCACGGCGGGCACCGCGTAGGGTGGATTGAGGTATAGCAGGCGGCAACCGCTGCCGGCCTGGCGGTGGCGTGCCGCTTGGTGCGGCGCACAGGTGAATGAAGGGGACGGCCGCGTCTATGAGCGTGATGAAGCGAGTCTCGCTGATCTTCCGAGCCAAGGCCAATAAGGCGTTGGACAAGTACGAGGATCCGCGCGAGACCCTCGACTACTCGTACCAGCAGCAGGTAGAGATGCTGACCCGGGTGCGGCGGGGTGTCGCTGACGTCGCCACGTCCCGTAAGCGGGTCGAGCTTCAGATGACCCAGTTGCAGAAGCAGGTGCAGACCAAGGAGACCCAGGCCCGCACCGCCCTCGGGCAGGGCCGCGAGGACCTGGCCCGGGCCGCGCTGGAGCAGAAGGCCGGGCTGGCGACGCAGTTCGCGAGCCTTCAGCAGCAGTACCAGGGCCTGCAGGAGCAGGAGGAGAAGCTGACGCTTGCCTCCCAGCGGCTGCAGACCCAGGTGGACGCCTTCCGTACCCGGAAGGAGACCATCAAGGCGACCTACACCGCCGCCGAGGCGCAGACCCGGATCAACGAGGCTTTCTCCGGCATCTCGGAGGAAATGGGCGATATCGGCACGGCGATCCAGCGGGCCGAGGACAAGACGGCGCAGATGCAGGCCCGCGCGGGCGCGATCGACGAGCTGCTGGCCTCCGGTGCCCTGGAGAACCACGTCGGCGGCAACCAGGACTACATCCAGGCCGAGCTCGACCGGATGGGCGCCAACAGCGAGATCGAGTCGGAGATGGCCCGCCTGCGCGGCGAGTTGCCGGCCGGCCCGGGCGAGACGCCCAAGGAGCTCGGCTCCGGGGCGGGTGACGGTCGATGATCGTCAGGATCGTGGGCGAGGGCCAGTTCGAGATCGGCGAGTCGGCCGCCGCCAGGCTGGAGGAGCTTGACGACGAGCTCGACGCGGCCGTGCAGGCGAAGGACGACGCGAAGTTCAAGGCCGCCCTCAGCGCCTCGGTCGAGGTCGTGCGGTCGGGCGGGACGCCCCTGCCGGCCGAGTCGCTGCAGGCGGCGGACATCATCTTGCCCGCTTCCGACGCCGACATGGACGAGGTGCTCAAGCTCCTGAACGACGGCCAGCTCGAGAGCTAGCGGCAACCGGAGCAAGCGCCCGGAGCGAGCACAGCGGAAACGTTCAGCGTTCCCGAAGCGTTACACAGGTAGATTCGGTAACGACTAGGAATGACAGTCCAGGGCCGGCTGGCCCCGGACGGCAGGGCACGGTGCCCTGCCAGTGAACTTCGGAGGTGCCATATGGCGCGCACCCGGTACGCGCCCGACCGGGGACTCACGACGCGGATGACGCTGACGATGTTCCTGCTCGGACTGGTCTTCGTCATCTTCGTGGCGGCGATCATCGGCATCATGGCGGCGGCGCACGTCTCCGCCGCCGCGATCATCGTCATCGCGGTCTTGTTCGGCGGCGGCTCGGCCTTCGCCTCGCTGTTCTTCTCCGACAAGATCGCGCTCGCCGCGGCGGGCGCCCGCGAGGTCAGCCCGCAGGAGGCGCCGCAGCTCCACGGCATCGTGGACCGGCTCTGCGCCCTGGCCGACATGGACAAGCCCCGGGTGGCCATCGCCCCCGGCTCCATGCCGAACGCCTTCGCGACCGGCCGCAACAGCAAGAACTCGGTGCTCTGCGTGACCGACGGCCTGCTGCGCAGCCTGGAGCCCAACGAGCTCGAGGCCGTCCTCGCCCACGAGCTGTCGCACGTGGCCCACAAGGACGTCCAGGTGATGACCTACGCGTCCCTGCTGGCCATCGTGGCCGGCCTGCTCGTGCGCTTCGCGTTCTACTCCGAGCTGTTCGGCGGCGGCCGTCGCAGCAGCAACGACCAGAACGCGTTCCCGGTCGTGCTCGTGATCATGCTCGTCTCGGCGGTCATCTACGCGGTCAGCTTCCTGCTGATCCGGGTCCTGTCGCGCTACCGGGAGCTGGCCGCTGACCGCAGCGCCGCCCTCCTCACCGGCCAGCCGAGCGCCCTGATCAGCGCCCTGCAGAAGGTGAGCAGCAACATGGCGCGGATCCCGACCCAGGACCTGCGCCAGGCCGAGCCGCTCAACGCGTTCTACTTCGCCCCGGCCCTGAACCCCCGCGAGGCGGGCGCCAGCCTGGCGAAGCTCTTCTCGACCCACCCGAGCCTGGAGCGGCGGATCGAGGAGCTGGAGAAGATCCAGCGCCAGCTCGGCCAGGTCAGCGCGGTCGAATAGCTGATGGGCTTCCTTGACACGATCCTGGGCCGGACCAAGCCGGTCCAGCCGAAGCTGGACGACCTGTTCGCCCTGCCGTCGGCGGCGATCAGCCTGCAGGCCGCGACCGGGCTTACCCCGACCGGCTCGGGCTCGGTCTGCTTCCGGGCAGTGGAGGGCAAGACCTTCGCCGACATCCAGGCTGAGGTCCGCAGCCTGCTCGACTTCGACGGCGGGCTGCCGGTCGAGGTGAGCCGCGACTCCTACGGGTTCACCTGGCTGGTCAGCTCGCACCTCTCGGACGAGATCGGCGCCCTGGTCACCGACCTCCACGCGGTCAACTCGACCCTGGTCGATAACGGCTTCGGGCCGCAGCTGCTCTGCACCGTGGCGGGCTTCCGGGACGCCGAGGACCGGCGCCTCGGGCTGGTGTACCTGTACAAGCGGGGCACGTTCTACCCGTTCGCCCCGCTACCGGGCGAGCGCCGCGACAATACCCTGGAAGTGCAGGTCAAGGGGGCCATAAGCACCGACCTGCGCTTCGAGCAAGACCTGGCCCGCTGGTTCCCCGTCTGGGGCGCCCCCGGACTCTTATCTCCCGGGGGGCGCCAGGTCGCGCCCCGGCCCGGGGCGTCCTGGAGCGCCCCTGGGGCGGCCCCAGAGGGGCTGGATGCGTGGAATGCCAGCACCGGGCTTATGGTTGTGTGTTGAATGGCAGGTGCCGCACCAGCGGCACGAGATTTCAGACGGGAGCTAGTCACCGATGACCGTTCAGGACGAAGTGACGAAGCAGGGCATTGTCCTCACTGACGCGGCCGCCTCCAAGGTCGGCGCGCTCATCACCCAGGAGGGCCGGGACGACCTGAAGCTGCGCGTCGCTGTTCAGCCGGGCGGCTGCTCTGGCCTTCGGTACCAGCTGTACTTCGACGAGCGCACGTTCGACGGCGACGTCGTCCGGGAGTTTGGCGCCGTCGCGGTCGTCACCGACAAGATGAGCGCCCCGTACCTCATGGGCGCCACCGTCGACTTCGTCGACACGATCGAGAAGCAGGGCTTCACGATCGACAACCCCAACGCCACCGGCTCGTGCGCCTGCGGCGACTCGTTCCACTGAGCAGGCGCGCCCGCCTGGTCAGGCCTGTCCATCCCGCCAGCCCGCCAGAACTGAAGAGAGCCTCCCAACGATGCGGATAGCCGTCACCGGGTCGATCGCGACCGACCACCTGATGACCTTCGCCGGCAAGTTCACCGACACGCTCATCGCCGACAAGCTGGACAAGATCTCCGTGTCGTTCCTCGTGGGCGACCTTCAGATCAGGCGCGGCGGCGTGGCCGGGAACATCGCGTTCGGCCTGGGCTGCCTCGGGCAGAACCCGCTGCTCGTGGGCAGCGTGGGGCCGGACTTCGCGGAGTACCGCCGGTGGCTGGACGAGCACGGCGTGGACACCTCGGGCGTCCGGACCTCAGCGGTCCAGCACACCGCGCGGTTCACCGCGACGAACGACGCGACCGGCAACCAGATCGCGTCGTTCTACCCGGGGGCGATGAGCGAGGACAGCGAGATCGACATCGCCGCCCTGGCCGAGACGCACGGGATCGACCTCGTCCTCATCGGCGCGGGCGACCCGGCGGCGATGCAGCGCTACACGGCCGACTGCCGCAAGGCGGGCGTCGCCTTCGCGGCCGACTTCTCCCAGCAGGTCGCGTTCCTCGACGGCGAGGCCATGCGGACCCTGGTCGAGGGCGCCCGCTACCTGTTCTCCAACGAGTACGAGGAAGCGGTCATCGAGTCCAAGACCGGCTGGTCCGGCGCGGAAGTGCTGGAGCAGGTGGAGACCCGGGTCGTCACTCTCGGTAGCGAGGGCGCGAAGGTCGAGCGCAAGGGCCAGGAGACCGTCGTCGTCGGCCCGGTCAAGGACGCGAGGTTCGTCGAGCCAACCGGCGCGGGCGACGCGTTCCGCACCGGCTTCCTCGCCGCGACCTCCTGGGGCCTGCCGGTCGAGCGGGCCATCCAGCTCGGCAACCTGATGGCGGTCCACGCCCTGGAGACGGTTGGCCCGCAGGAGTACGACCTGCGGCCCAAGACCCTGGCCGACCGGGCCACGGCCGCCTACGGCGACCAGGCCGCGGCCGACTTCGCCGCCTACCTGTCGGCGTAAGGCTTCCTGGGTAACTGACTGAGCAAGCAGCGGGGCTGGCCGGATCACTCCGGCCAGCCCCGCTTGCTGTCGCCCCGCGGGCGGCGGGCAGAAGGAACCGGGCGGGGCGGCTCCCGAAGGAGTCGCCCCGCCCGGCGGGGTTAAGCGGCTACGCCTGGCTTACCTGCGGCCGGTCAGGAGACCGAGCAGCTTGAACGCCTGGACGTAGTAGTCGGGCGAGCCGACGCCGGTGGCGTCGTCATAGCCGTGGGTGGCGTTGAGCGCCGAGGCGCCGGTGCCGTTGACGCCCAGCTCACGCAGGTACGTGACCAGCGGGCCGACTTCGTTGTACGGGTCGGTGTAGTTGGACCGCACCTGGTAGACGCCCGTGTGGTTGACGACGTCGTTGAAGGTGTGGGTGAAGGAGTTGAGCCGGTCCAGGCCGTAGATCGCCGGGTTGGCGAACCCGATCGCGTGGCCGGCGCCCTGCTGGGCGTCCGCCTCGATGCCCGCGAACGTGGGCGAGGCGAGCGAGGTGCCGCCGATCCGGCTCAGGTAGAACTTCTCCGGGGAGTTGTTCGGGCCGAACAGCGTCTCGCCCACCAGGAAGCCGGTCGACGCGTCAGCCAGGGCCGAGACGTCCGGCTCCACCCGCATCGGGGTGCTGGTGGTGCCTTCCGGCACGTCGGTGGCCAGGCTGCTGGGGACGACGCCCTTCTGGTACCACGGCTGGGTGTACTCGGTGGACACGCCGCCGCCACCCGAGCCGTTGTAGAAGTCCTGGATGTTATCAGCCGCCGCCGGCGGGTTGTAGGTCCAGGCCGAGGCGCCGGTGGAGGTGGTCGTCAGCGGGTCGACGATGGTGCCCCACGCGGTCTCGAACTCGTAGTTGTTCTTGGCGCCGATCGCCAGGCTGGTGCCGCCAACCGAGGTCACCCACGGGCTGGAGGTCGGGTAGTCCGCCTGGATCTCGTTCGAGATGCTCGGGTCCTCTTCGTAGGCCGGGTCCTCGTAGCCGCTGTCGCCGGAGGAGAAGAAGAAGCCGATGCCCTCGGCCGCGCCCGCCTTGAACGTGTTGTCGTAGACGGCCTGCGTGGTGGAGTCGTTGGCCGGCTCGCCCCACGAGTCGGTCACGATGCTGGCCGTGTGGTGGTTGACGATGTAGGCCAGGGCAGCGCCCAGGTCGTCGTCGTCACAGCTCTTGGCGCCGACGTAGACGATGTTGGCGTCGGGCGCCTGGCCGTGCACGGACTCGACGTCGAGCGCCTCCTCGCCGTACCAGCCGTTGGCGCCGCAGGCGTCGGTGTCGGTCCAGCCGTTGGTGCCGCCGAGGCGGACCTCGCTGTACTGGCCCGACTTGTAGCCCTTGTCGCCCGTCACCTTGGCGTACTCGCTGGCGTCGTACGACATCGTCGGGGCCGCGTACGCGTCCACGACCGCCACCGTCACGCCCTTGCCGGTCTCGCCGGAGGTGCTGACGTGGTAAGCGCCACGGATCTGGGCCGGGGTGTAGCCGCAGCCCGTCCACGGCTGCGCCTTGCCGTCCACCTTCGGGATCGAGGTCGACGTGCCGGGCACCTTGGTCGCCAGGAGCTGGCCGTAGTACGTCGAGCAGTCAGGCGCGACGAAGTAGTTCTGGGGCGGCGGCGGGAGCGTCTCCGCCGGCTTCATCTGGCTCTTGGCCGAGTCAAGGCCAGTCACCGTCATGACGGAGCTAGCGACCGATGCCGGGACGGACGCAGCCTGCTCTGGCGCGCGGTACGTGGCCTTGCCTACCTTGTAGGAGCCGAACGTCACGCTGAACGCCTTCGCGACCGCCGCGGCCGAGCCGTTGACGGAGACGTAGGCGCCGAAGCCGGAGGTGGAGGTGGTCACGCTCAGGCCGGAGTTCTTCGCCCAGGCCTTGACCGCCGCGGACTCAGCCGCCGTGGGGGCGTAGCGGGCCTGCGCCTGCGCCGCCGTGAGGTAGTGCCCGTACAGCTTGTTGCTGGGCGTGGAGACCGCGGTGGCGTAGGCGGTCAGCCCCGCCGCGTCACGGTCGGCCAGGTAGACATTCGCCGTCACCGCGCCGGTGGTGACCGGCTTGCTGCTCACCATGGCGTGGGCGGTGGCCCAGGTCGGATGAGTGCCGGCGAGCGACTCTCGGGCGCCGGCGGGTGCGGCTGCTGACGCAGTCGTCGCGGTCACGACGCCAATGGCGAGCAGCGAGGCTGCCCCGGCCGCGACTGCACGCAAGCGTGTTACGTGTTTCACTATCTAAGGCCTCTCAGCATGTAGAAGTGGTTTGAGAGCTAGGGGTTACTCTCTCCTACGGTCCTTAGCCAGCGCAATAGCTATACCGGTTTAAAACCGCAATTCGCCGGCCGGCCGCGTGCGCGCGGTAGCGTGTTGCCATGTCCCTTGCGTCGGCCCTGGCTCACTCGACGGCACTGCCCCCCGGCATCGCGCTGCGGTACGCCGGGCCGCCGCCGCTGACGCCGGCGCGCGCGTTCTCCGGGTGGACCGCTGACGTCCCCGTGATCGTCGTCGTCGTCCTGCTCGCGGCGGCCTACCTGGCGGGCATGCGCCGGGTGCGGCGCGGCGGCGGGACCTGGCCGGCCGGGCGGGCGGTCACGTTCTGCGGGCTCGGCCTGGGCTTTGCGGTCTACGCGACCATGTCCTGGGTCGGCGTCTACCAGGGCACCTTGTTCTACGCGCGGGCTACCCAGACCGTGCTGCTGGTCCTCGTGATCCCGCTGTTCCTCGCACTCGGGCGGCCGCTCACGCTGCTGGGCGCGGCCGTGCCGGGCAGCGCGCGGGTGACCGGGGCGGTCGTCCGGAGCCGGGTCGCCCGGCTGGTGACGTTCCCCGCGATCACCACCTTCGGCATCATCGCGGTCCCGTTCGTGATGTACTTCACCACCTGGTACACGCACTCCCTGCAGAACGCGGGCCTGCGCGAGCTGACCTACCTGGTGCTGATGGCCCCCGGCTACCTCTACTTCTGGACGTTCCTCAGGGTCGACCCGGTGCCGCGCGAGTACAACCGGGCCGTCTCCATGTGGATCACCGCCGCCCAGGTCGTCGGGGACGCGTTCTTCGGCATCGCCGTCATCGCCGACCAGAACCTCATTGCCCTGCCCTACTACCAGGGCCTGCACCGCCCGTTCGGCCCGTCGTTCGCGACCGACCAGGTCCTCGGCGGCGGCGTCCTGTGGATCCTGGGCGACTTCGTCGGCCTGCCGTTCCTCGCGGCCCAGTTCATCCACGCCATGCGCGAGGACAAGGAGCAGGCCGCGATCATCGACGCCGAGCTCGACGCCCGCGACGCGGCCCGCGAAGCGGCACGGGAAGCCCGGGAAGCGGCCAGCCCGGCGGCTGACACCACGCCCGGCGCGGGCGGCGCCCCCGTGGCCGATGTCGCGGCCGGGCCGTCAGCGCCACCTGGATTGACCTCGGCTGAGCCTGTTTCCTCTGGTCATATGCCTGATGACGCCCCTTCGGACGGCGCTCCGGCGCCCGCCGGGACCGCCCCGGCCGAGGTGGTCCAGGCCGAGGTGGTCCAGGCCGAGGCGGTGCCTGACGACGCCGGCCGCCTCTGGTGGGAAGACGACTCCCGCTTCACCGACCGCTTCAAGCGCGCCTGACGGGCCCGGCCGCCCTCCGGCGGAGCCCGTCCCGGCGGTACCGCCCGCTGCCTGGCGCCAGCGGCGCTCCCGGCAGCCATGCGTACCCCTCGCCCCGCGAGAGCCGCAAGTCTCGCCTCTTTTCCGGAAAATTTCCGCTGAGCGGCGAGAATCTCCCCAGACTCTTCACCATAACTGGCGCTACGGCCGGGCCCGCTGCCTCGGCTCAGTGAATAGCGAGGTGCCAGCGTCCGGAGGGAAAGGGGAGAAAGGAGGGAAGCGGAATAGGGCGGGAGGGCGGCGGGCTGGAACCAGGACGGGCGCTAGCCCACCCCGCACGGCCCTTCCCGCACGGCCCCTTCCCGCGCGCCTCGCGCCGCGCCTGACGCAACGCCATCCCCGCGCGCCGCGCCGCCCCCCGGCCCCGGCTTCCATGGCGGGCACGGTCCGCGGCGGGCGCGGCCCATGGCCAAGGCCGTTCGCCGCCGGTAGGCCCGCAGCACTCGTCATGCGGCGGCGCAGAGCGCGCTCAGCGCGAATTCGGCAATTACCATTGGCGCTTTCAGTGGGATTAACTCGCCCGGACGCCGAACCCGGGGCGCAAGACCAGACAGGTTCCGTGCAGGGTAAAAAAGATCCTAGTAATTACGCCTAATGCCAAAGGACCAGCCGGACTGGTACTCCACGCGGAATGCCAGGCCGTGCGATTTCATCGAGCACCAGGCGGGGATGTCGGTGAACGCGGCCGGGTCGTCCGCCAGGACCGCGATCACCGCGCCGATCGGCACGTCGCGGATCTGCTCGGCGAGCATGATGATCGGGATCGGGCACTTGCGGCCGAGCGCGTCGATGACGAGTCGCGCCGCTTCCTGGTCCCCGGCCGCCGCGGGCGACGGGCCTCCCGCGCCAGGGCCCTGGGCAGGCACTGGGCGAGCAGGCACCGGGCTCCCGGCGGCGTCTGGGGGAGTCCCCTCCCGGCGGGCACGCCAGGACCGGCTCACGGCGCGCACGCTGTCGTTCAGGCCCACGTTCTCCATGATGCCCGGTCAGCGCTGGCGTACGCAGGTGAACACGTCAAGGCGCCGCGCAAGTGCACGGAGTAACCAGGGCTGGGCCGGAGCCGAGTCGGCGCCGTACCGGCCACGAGCCGGGCCGGAAATCGCCCCGGCAACATCGGGGGTCGCCGCAACCCCGCCCCTGGCGCGCGATAGCGTATGCACGACACGCTGTAGAAGACCGTAGACCGGCGCCGGAGGCGGCAGCCGGGCGACGTCGTTGGGAAGGCGCTTCGTTGACTAAGGATCGTCGGCAGGCCGCGCCGGGCGCGCGCGGCACCGCCACGCGCCGTCGCCGGGTTAAGGCGGCGGGCGTTGGCGTGCTTGCCGTCATGTTGCTTGCCCTGACCGGGTGCTCGACGAACAATACGTTCACCCGGTTCGGCTTCCCGGACCCCGTGACCACCCAGGGCAAGATCGTCGTCTCGCTCTGGCAGGGCTCGTGGATCTCCGGGCTGCTCGTGGGCTGCGTCGTGTGGGGCCTGATCGTCTGGGCGGTGATCTTCCACCGCCGGCGGGGCGACAAGCTGCCGCCGCAGGTCCGGTACAACATGCCGATCGAGATCCTCTACACCGTGATCCCGTTCGTCATGATCGCCGTGCTCTTCTACTACACGGCCAAGGACGAGAACACGATCGACAACATCCCGTCCAACGCCATGCAGGTGAACGTGGTGGGCTTCCAGTGGAGCTGGCAGTTCAACTACCCGGACGCCGGCGTGACCGAGAACGGCGCGATGTACGACCCGTCGGTCCCCGACAGCCAGCAGCACCTGCCGGTCCTGGAGATCCCGGTCGGCAAGCCGATCGAGTTCAACCTCACCTCGCCGGACGTGATCCACGCCTTCTGGGTGCCGGAGTTCCTGTTCAAGCGGGACGTCATCCCCGGCCACCCCAACCACTTCTCGATCACGGCGACGAAGACCGGCACGTTCACCGGTCACTGCAGCGAGCTGTGCGGGATTTACCACAGCCGCATGCTCTTCACGGTGAAGATCGTGTCCCAGTCCGACTTCAACTCCTGGCTCGCCCAGCAGAAGGCGATCCAGAGCACGCCAGCAGGGAGCACCACGTGACGACGCTTGACCAGCCGGCCAGCCAAGCCGCGCTGCGCCGCGCCCAGCGGGCCGAGTCCAAGGGCACGGTCCTGGCCGGATGGCTCTCCTCCACGGACCACAAGATCATCGGGCACATGTACCTGATCACGTCGTTCGTGTTCTTCCTCCTCGCGGGGATCATGGCGCTGCTGATCCGGGTCCAGCTGCTCGGCCCGGACCTCCACATCATCTCTGACCAGCAGTACAACGAGCTGTTCACGATGCACGGCACGATCATGCTGCTGCTGTTCGCGACCCCGCTGTTCGTCGGGTTCGCCAACGAGCTGGTCCCGCTGCAGATCGGCTCGCCCGACGTCGCCTTCCCCCGGCTGAACCTGCTGTCGTACTACATGTTCGCGTTCGGCGGGCTCATGCTGTTCATGAGCTTCCTGACCCCGGGCGGCTCGGCCTCGTTCGGCTGGTACGCCTACGCGCCGCTGACGACCGCGCAGTACTCGCCCGGCGTCGGCGCCGACCTGTGGATCATGGGCCTGGCGCTGTCCGGCTTCGGCACCATCCTCGGCGCGGTGAACTTCACGACCACGATCTTCTGCATGCGCGCCCCCGGCATGACGATGTTCCGGATGCCGATCTTCACCTGGAACGCGCTGCTGACCTCGCTGCTGGTGCTGCTGGCCTTCCCCGTGCTGGCGGCCGCGCTGCTGGTGCTGGAGATCGACCGCCGCCTCGGCGCCCAGGTCTTCTCGGCCGCCTCCGGCGGCGCGGTCTTGTGGCAGAACCTCTTCTGGTTCTTCGGCCACCCCGAGGTGTACATCCTGGCACTGCCCTTCTTCGGCATCGCGACCGAGATCCTGCCGGTCTTCAGCCGCAAGCCGCTGTTCGGCTACAAGACGCTGATCGCGGCGACGATCTCCATCGCGGGCCTGTCGATGACGGTCTGGGCGCACCACATGTTCACCACCGGCGCGGTGCTGCTGCCCTTCTTCTCGTTCATGACGTTCCTCATCGCCGTCCCGACCGGCGTGAAGTTCTTCAACTGGGCGGGCACCATGTGGCGCGGCCAGATCTCGTTCGAGCCGCCGATGATGTACACCATCGGCTTCCTCATCGTCTTCCTCTTCGGCGGCATCACCGGCGTCATCCTCGCCTCGCCGCCGATGGACTTCGCGGTGTCGGACTCCTACTTCGTCGTGGCCCACTTCCACTACGTGCTCGCCGGCACCGTGCTCTTCGAGATGTTCGCCGGCCTGTACTTCTGGTGGCCGAAGATGACCGGCAAGATGCTGAACTCGCGGCTGGGCAAGGTCCAGTTCTGGTTCATGTTCATCGGGTTCAACATGACGTTCCTGGTCCAGCACTGGGCGGGCGTCGAGGGCCAGGTCCGCCGCACGGCGAACTACCCGTTCCTGCCCGGCAACGTGACCACGCTGAACATCATCTCGACCGTCGGCTCGTGGCTGCTGGCCATCTCGATCCTGCTGTTCATCTGGAACGTCTACGTGACCGCCCGGTTCGGCGTGCAGGTGACCGAGGAAGACCCGTGGGGCTACAGCTCCTCGCTGGAGTGGGCGACCTCCTGCCCGCCGCCGCGGCACAACTTCTACCGCATCCCCCGCATCCGGACCGAGCGCCCGGCGTTCGACCTGCACTACCCGCACATCGTCGGCGGCCGCCGCTCGCGCGAGATGTCGCAGACGATCCCCGCCATCGTCTCCAGCAAAGAAGTAGGAGTGTCTGACAGGTGAAGGTCGAAGGCTGGCTTCTCATCGGGTGCGGGATCTTCCTGATCGGCGCCGATGTCGTCTACTGGTACGTGTCGTATGACCCCACCGGCACGACCGCGCTCGCCCTGGCGATCGGGCTGCTCCTGCTGTCCGGCTTCTACGTGCTGTTCACCGGCCGGCGGCTGCCGCTGCGGCCCGACGACAACCCCAACGCGGAAGTCGCCGACGGCACCGGCGCGCTGGGCTTCTTCAGCCCGCACTCCTGGTGGCCCCTGTGGGTCGGCCTGTCGGCCGCGATCACCGCGACCGGCTTCGCGTTCGGCTGGTGGCTCGTCCTGATCGGCGTGGTCGCGGTGATGTTCACCTCGATCGGCTTCGTCTTCGAGTACTACCGGGGCGCCTTCAAGCACTAGCAGAGCCCTTTTCCAGCACGGGCCCGGCTTGCTCCAGCAAGCCGGGCTCTGCCGTTGCTAGTGCCGCCCCCGGTCTCGCTTGCCTGGTCCCGGTGCCGGTGTAGTAGGGCGCCTAGCGCCGTCTGGACTGAGCCAGAGCGACCGAGGAACGAGGGAGCGAAGCGAGGGCCGTGCTTGCCCAGGGGACACCCCTGGAACCCCGGGGCGCGCCGAAAGGCGCCCGTATCGGGGGCCCCGGGGGGTCGCCCCCCCGGGGAGAGCACAGCGTGATCTACCCCTCTATCAGCGTCTGCAGGCGTGCGGCCGCGCGGTCCCAGGTCCAGTCGCGCTCGACCCAGGCGCGGCCCTTCTCGCCCATCGCGCGGGCGCCGGCGGGGTCACTCAGCAGGGTCACGATGCGGGCGGCGAGGGCGGCGGGGTCGCGGCCGGGGACGACGTAGCCAGTCTCGCCCTCGATGATGGCGTCCGGGGCGCCGCCGGAGTCGCCCGCGATGGCGGGCAGGCCGGTCGCGGACGCCTCCAGGTAGACGATGCCGAGGCCCTCGACGTCGAGGCCGCGCCGCCGGGTCCGGCAGGGCATGGCGAACACGTCGCCCGCCGCGTAGTGGGCCGGCAGCTCGGCGAACGGGACCGCGCCGGTGAAGATGACCGAGGACGCGGACCCGTTGCGCTCGGCCAGCGCCCGCAGCGTGGGCTCGTAAGACCCGCCGCCCACGATGAGCAGGGCCGCGTCCGCGACCTGGGCGCGGACCTCCGGCCAGGCACGGATGAGCAGGTCCTGGCCCTTGCGGGCGACCAGGCGGGAGACGCAGGCGACGACCGGCCGCTCCCCGAGGCCGTGCCGGTCCCTGATGGCCCGCCCGGCCGCCGGGTCGGGGTGGAAGGTGGCCGGGTCGACGCCCGGCGCGAGCTGGGTCATGCGGGCCGCGGCGGCGGGGGACAGGGCCGCCCCGACCCGCAGCCGGAAGTACTCGCCGAGGTAGGTCACCACGTCCACGTTCTCGCCGATGCGGTGCAGCAGCTGCCGGGCGACCGGCAGCGCCGCCCAGCCCGCCTCGTGGCCGTGAGTGATGGCGATGGCGCGGGTGATCCCGGCCTGGCGGCGCAGGGCGGGAGCGATCAGGCCGAGCGGGGCGGCCGCGCCGAAGATCACCGTCTCCGCCTCGACCCGGCGAGCGATCTCGACGGCCCGCCGGGTGACCCCCGGGGAGGGGATCATGAGCGACGTCGGGTGCCGGACGACCTCGAACGGCTGCCGGGCGTCGAACTGCGCCGCGCCGTCCCAGCGGGGGGCGTAGACCGTCAGCCGGCCGGCTGGCAGCCGCCGGGCGAGCTCGTGGAGGAACGACTGGATGCCGCCCTGGCGGGGCGGGAAGTCGTTGGTGACGATGAGGGTACGGCGCATGGTCTCACCGAGTCTAGGCATTACCGGGCCGGGGCATTACCGGGCCGGGGATTACCGGGGCCGGGCATGACTGAGGCCCGGGCAGGAACTGCCCGGGCCTCAGGGGGAACTGCCAGGAACCGGCGGCTTAGGGGCGGACGGCCCCGTCCGCGTTCTGGGCGTACCAGTCGGTGCTCTCGGGAATCTCTTCCACGTCGGCCCCCGAGTGCGGGGCGTCGATGATCATGCCGCCACCGACGTACATCGCCACGTGCCCTTCCCCGTCGTAGTAGATGAGGTCGCCCGGCTCCAGGTCGCTCATCGAGATGTGCGGCAGCGCCGCCCACTGCTCGTAGGTGTCGCGGGGGATGGAGACGCCGGCGTGCGCCCACGCCGCCATCGCGAGCCCGGAGCAGTCAAAGCCGCTGCCGCACGGCCCGGTCGCGCCCCAGACGTAGGGGCAGCCGATCTGGGCGAATTCGTACGCGACGGCCGCTCCGGCCGCGCCGGACACCGGCACGGGTGGCGTCGCGCCCGAGCCCGATCCCGAGCCGGAGGTGCCGCCGGAGCCGCCCGTCCCTCCGGTCCCGCCGTCGTTCGTGCCCGTCGTGCCGTGGGTGCCCGTCGTGCCCGCAGTCCCGCCGACGCTGTGCGCGGTGACGGTGGCCCGCTGGGCGGCCGTGAGGTTAGCGAGCAGGGTATTTGACTTGTCCAGCGCGCTCTGGGCCGCGCTCCTGGCCTTCGCGCTCTTGCTGACGAGGGCTTGGATGCCCGCCGTGTAGTGCTGCTGCTCGGACTGGACCGACTGGAGCTGCTGGGCGGCGGCGAGGAACGTCTGGGTCTCGGCGTTGCGCGAGCCGGCCAGCTCGGTGATGATCGACGCCATGCTCAAGACGGTGCCCGGGTCGCTGTTGGTGAGCAGTCCCGCCAGTGACGTCTCGCCCGAGTCCTCGTAGTTGGCGGCGGCGATCCGCACGACCTTCGTCCGGGCCGCGCTGAAGTTAGCGGTGTCGGCCGCCACTTGGTGCTGGACCTGGTTGAGCCGGGCCTTGGCCGCCGTCAGCTGTGAACTGTACTGGTCATACTGCTGAGAGGCCTTGTCGTACTGGGCCTGATTGCTGTTGACCTGCGCTTGGACCTGGCTGATCGACGGGGACGGCGCGGCCCCGGCGAGCGTGCTGACGCCCGCGGCCAGGCCGCCAGCGAGGACGACGACCGCGGCGATCGCCACGCCCCGGCGCGGCCCGGTGAACCGGGAGATCAGTGTGCCCATCTGGATTTGCCTCGTTCCCTACCGCCGGCTCTCGGCCAGCGGCGCTGCGATGGAAAAGCAGTGGAAACGCTACTGAGGTCTGCAGGCCGGCTTCAACCGATTCGCCTAATTCGTAAGGGAGATCACCAGCGGTAGCATCGGCCAGGGTGTAGCAATCTGGTCGCTCAGGGTAATGTGACTCGCGACGATCGTGGCCCGCGAGCGGCGCGAAGGGCGGTGGCGGCCCCGGTTCGCGAGCGTCCGGGCGGTTCCTGCCCGGGCGGCGCCTTCCCGCCTGCTGCTCCTCGTGATCGCTGGAAGTGCCCTTAAGCTGGATGAGTGCTTGAGGCCCTCCCGCCCGCGATCCGTGCACGCCGGCGGCGGGCGGCCCGGTTCTTGCTCCGCACGGGGCGCCGCGCGCTCGTGGAGTCGCTGTACCTGCTCACCG
>DATBEM010000225.1:0-5634 GCA_036276115.1 Trebonia sp. | reverse complement strand
ACCTGGCGGGCTGGCGGGCGCCGGTGGAGGCGCCGCTGACGCTGGACTACCACGGCTACACCGTGTGCAAGACCGGCCCCTGGGGCCAGGGGCCGGCCTTCCTGCAGCAGCTCGCGCTGCTGAGCGGCTACGACCTGGCGGGGATGGACCCCGGCGGCGCCGAGTTCATCCACCTCGTCACCGAGGCGTCGAAGCTCGCGTTCGCCGACCGGGAGGCGTGGTACGGGGACCCGGACTTCACCGACGTGCCGCTGGCGGAGCTGCTGTCGCCGGGCTACAGCGACGAGCGGCGCGCGCTGATCGGCGAGGCCGCCTCGGGCGAGCTGCGGCCCGGGAGCCCCGGCGGCCGCGAGCCCCGGCTGCCCGCGTTCGCCCGCGCGCCGTCCAGCCCGGGCACGCACCGCGGCAGCGGCGACCCCGGCATCGACCCGACGACCGGCGAGCCCCTGAACCGCGGCGTCGCGGCCGAGGCCGCCCGGGGCGACACCTGCCACCTGGACGTGGTCGACCGCTGGGGCAACATGGTGGCGGCGACGCCGAGCGGCGGCTGGCTGCAGTCCTCGCCGGTCATCCCGGCCCTGGGCTTCCCCCTGGGCACCCGGGCGCAGATGTTCACGGTGGAGCCCGGCCTGCCCGCCAGCATCGCTCCCGGCAAGCGGCCCCGCACCACGCTGACCCCGACCCTGGCGCTGCGCGACGGCGAGCCGGCCCTGGCCTTCGGCACCCCCGGCGGGGACCAGCAGGACCAGTGGAGCCTGCACGTGTTCCTGCGCCACGTCCACCACGGCATGAACCTGCAGCAGGCGGTCGACTTCCCGGCGTTCCACTCCTCGCACGCGCCGTCGTCGTTCTACCCGCGCACGGCGCGGCCCCGGCGGCTGGACGTGGAGGAGCGCGTCGGTGAGCAGGTGGTCGAGGCCCTGCGCGCCCGCGGCCATGACGTGTCCGTCCAGGCGCCGTGGTCGCTCGGCCGGGTCAGTGCCGTCGCCCGCCGCGGCGGCGTCCTCTACGCGGCCGCCAACCCCCGCGGCATGCAGGGCTACGCGGCCGGCCGCTAGCGGGCGCACCGCGCCCTGACCCGGGAAAGCCGCCCGGGCGGGCCGATGACAGATGTCATGGGCCGGCGCTGAGGGACGGCACTGTCGCGACGGGCGCGGCAGATGGTGTGATTATGCCCATGGCGACCAGTAATCACGGCGGGCCGATTGTCACGTTCGACAACGTGAGCAAGCAGTACGGCAGCCTCACGGCAGTGGACGGGCTCAGCCTCGAACTGCGCGGTGGCGAGACGGTGGCCCTGCTCGGGCCGAACGGGGCGGGCAAGTCGACCTCCCTGGACATGCTGCTCGCCTTGCGCAGGCCGACGGCGGGCACGATCACGATGTTCGGCAGCGACCCCTATCACGCGATCAAGTCGGGCCGGGTGGGCGCGATGCTGCAGTCCGGCGGGCTGATGCCCGAGGTGACGGTGCGGGAGCTGGTGACCCTTGTGGCGGGCTGGCACCCCCGCCCGGTGGCACCGGAGATCACGATGAAGCGGGCCGGGATCAGCGAGATCGCCGACCAGCGGGTGGACCGCCTGTCGGGCGGCCAGACCCAGCGGGTCCGCTTCGCCCTCGCGATCGCGGGCGAGAGCGAGCTGATCGTGCTGGACGAGCCGACCACCGCGATGGACGTGGAGAGCCGCCAGCTGTTCTGGTCCAACATGAAGGCGGAGGCGGCCGAGGGACGGTCGATCCTGTTCGCCACCCACTACCTGGAAGAGGCCGACAACGCCGCCGACCGCGTCCTGGTCATCAACCGGGGGCGGCTGCTGGCGGACGGCACCCCGGCCGAGATCAAGCAGCGGGCGGGCGCCCGGCGGCTGTCGTTCCGGGCGGCCGGCATTGACGAGGCCTTCTTGTTGCAGCTGCCGGGCCTGGTGAACGTGGAGCTCCGCGGCGACTTCGTCCAGCTCCAGGTCAACGACTCCGACGCGGCCCTGTACGCGGTGCTCGACGCCGGCTACCGGCCGCGGGAGATCGAGGTGGGCGGCCTCGGCCTGGAGCAGGCGTTCATCGCGATCACGTCCGAGGACGACCGGGCCGCCGGCGGCGCGCCCGCGCAGGCAGGCACTTTCGCGAAGGAGACGATCTAGCAATGGGTGGCACGATTTCGCTGGCGATGGCCGAGGTCAAGCGGCTGCGCCGCAACCGGCGCTACCTGATCTTCACGATCGGCCTGCCGGTCATGTTCTACCTGGTCTTCGGCAAGCAGTCCGCGACCGGGAACGGGGTCGCGTTCAAGGCCTTCTACATGGTCTCGATGGCGACCTTCGGCGCCCTCAGCGGCGCGTTCAACAACAACGTGATCCGCATCTCCCAGGAGCGCAAGGACGGCTGGATCCGGCAGCTGCGGCTGACGCCGCTGCCGGCCAGCGCCTACGTGGTCGCCAAGATCGTCGCCTCGATGGTGACCTCGGTGCCCGCGATCGCCATCGTGTTCATCCTCGGCGCCGCCTACGGCGGGGTGGACATGCCGCTGTGGCGGTGGGTCGTGATCGCCCTCGCGATCTGGATCGGCACGTTCATCTTCGCGGCCCTCGCCGTCGCCATCGGCTACAAGATCAGCCCGGACTCGGTCCAGCCGATCGCGCTCGTGGTGTACTTCTTCTTCTCCATCTTCGGCGGCCTGTGGTTCCCGCTCAGCGGGGGGCTGAAGAAGTTCGGCGAGTTCACCCCGACCTACCAGATCGTCAAGATCAGCACCGACGTGCTCGGCACCGGCACGGTGGCGACCGTCAACGTGATCGGCATCGTCGTCTGGTTCGTGATCTTCCTGGGCCTGGCGATCTTCGCGGTGCGGTCCACGGCTGAGAGCATGTAGGAGTGCGTCGCCGCCTAGCCTGGCCCGGGCGGGGCGCCCTCGACGAGGGCGCCCCGCCTGCGGGCGCATCCCCCGCCGATGATCCCGAGCGGGTCACCGCCGACCCGGACTGGCACCTCACCGAGGAGGCGCCCTCCTGGCGGCAGTGGCTGCGGCCCCAGCCCAGCCGCTCCCGCTTCTGGCGGGTGTTCTTCTCCGGGATCTGGCTGATCTACCTCATCCAGCCGGTCGTCAACTCGTGGGGGCACGGGCACAGCGCCCTGTTCACCGGCGGGGCGATCGTGATCGTGCTCTCGTTCGCGGCCGCCTACATCGCGGTCGTGGGCTGGTGGGACCGCAGCCCGCGGTACTCGGTTCCCCTGGTGGCGCTCCTGCTCGCCATCGCGGTGCTGGCCTGCTTCCTGTACGGTGCGGGCGCGAGCGCCCTGTGGATCTACGTCTCGGTCGCCGCTGGCATGGCGCTGCCCGCCCCGCCCTGGGGGATGCGGGGGGTGTGGTTCATCGCCGCCTGCTACACGCTGGCGTGCTACCTCACCCACCAGGACCTGGGGGACTTCCTCAGCGAGCTGCTGCCGGTCGTCTTCGGCGGCCTGGCGTCGCTGACGTTCCGCGCCCGGATCCAGGTGACCCGCGAGCTGATCCGCGCGCGGGAGAAGGTCGCGCTGCTGGCGGCCAGCGAGGAGCGCCTGCGGCTCGCCCGCGACATGCACGACCTGACCGGCCAGTCGCTGTCGACGATCACGCTGAAGTCGCAGCTGGCGGCGAAGCTGCTCGGCCGGCTGCCCGACAGCCCCGAGCGGGACCGCGCCCGCGACGAGGTCCTGCAGGTCGCTGACGTCAGCCGGCAGGCCCTGGCCGACATCCGCGAGGCGATCAGCGGGTACCGGCGCCCGACCCTGGCGGTGGAGACCATCACCGCCCGGTCCGCCCTGGAGGCCGCCGGGATCATGGCCCACGACGACAGCGCCCTGACCCTGCGCTCGGGCACGTTCGCCCCCGAGGCCGAGGCGGCCCTGGCCTGGTGCCTGCGCGAGGCGGTGACGAACGCGGTCCGGCACTCCGGCGCCCGCAACTGCTGGCTGGCGCTGCGCGCCAGCGGCGAGGAGGTGTCGCTGGAGGTCCGCGACGACGGCCACGGCGCGGGCGGCTCGGGCCCCTCCTTCGACGGCGCCGGCCTGCACGGCATGGCCGAGCGGCTGTCGGCCGTCGGCGGGCTGCTGGAGATCCGGCCCGGCGCGGCCTCCGGCTCCGGCTCCGGCTCCGATGGCGGTTTCTGCCTGGTGGCCCGGGTTCCCGCCCGGCAAGCCACTAGCGTGGGGCCGTGATACGCGTTCTGCTGGCCGAGGACCAGGCCATGATCCGGGAGGCGCTGGCCGCCTTGCTGTCGTTCGAGGACGACATCGAGGTCGTCGCCCAGGTCGGCCGGGGCGACGAGGTAGCCCGGGCCGCCCGGGAGGCCAGGCCCCACGTGGCCCTGCTCGACATCGAGATGCCGGGGGCGGACGGGCTTACCGCGGCCGGGGTGCTGCGCGAGAGCTGCCCGGACATCAAGATCGTCATCTTGACCACGTTCGGCCGTCCCGGGTACCTGCGGCGGGCGATGGAAAGCGGCGCGTCGGGGTTCATCGTCAAGGACTCCCCGGCCGACAAGCTCGCCCAGACGATCCGGCGGGTGCTGGCCGGCGAGCGGGTCATCGACCCCGACCTGGCCGCCGCGGCGCTCGCCGAGGGGACGAGCCCGCTCACTCGCCGCGAGGCCGACGTGCTGGCCCACTCGGCCGACGGGGCCACCATCGCCGAGATCGCCGGCGCCCTGTTCCTGTCGGAGGGGACCGTGCGGAACTACCTGTCCTCGTGCATCCAGAAAGCGGGTGCCCGCAACCGGGCCGAGGCGCTGCGGATCGCCCAGGAGCGCGGCTGGCTGTGAGAAGCCCCCGGAAAACGGGGGTGTCCCCGGTTCCGGGGGCGTGGATCGCGGGTGAACCCGGGTGAACGTGGGGGATCGCTGACGGCCCGGACTGGCCGTGTCACCAGGCGCTTATGCTTCTACGGTGACACTGTCCGGTTACCTCCGTTACCCCCATGTTCACGGTGATCTGGTTGCCTTCACCGCCGCCGACGACGTCTGGCTCGCTCCCGTTTCCGGCGGCCGGGCCTGGAAGCTGTCGGCCGACGGCGCGAGCGTAAGCAATCCGCGCTTCTCCCCGGACGGGTCCCGGGTCGCCTGGACGAGCTGGCGGGACCGGGACCCCGAGGCTTACGTGATCCACGTCGCGGGCGAGGCCCCGCGGCGGCTGACTTACTGGGGCGACGCCCAGACCCGCACGGTCGGCTGGGGATGCGACAACGAGGTACTGGCGGTCTCGGCCGTCGGCCAGCCAGCCCGCCAGTACGCCTGGGCGTACGCCGTGCCGCTGGACGGCCCGCCCCGGCGCCTGCCGTTCGGCCCGGTCAGCGACCTGGCTCTCGGGGAGCCGGGCGCGGCCCGGAGCGGGATGGGGGCGCTCCTCACCGGCCGGGTCCAGCGCGAGCCCGCGTACTGGAAGCGGTACCGGGGCGGCGAGGCCGGCCGGCTGTGGACCCGGACGGGTGACGACCCGTTGTTCAGCCGGGTCCTGAGCGACACCGGCGGGCAGCTGTCGAGCCCGATGCTGCTGGCGGGCAGGCTGTTCTTCCTCGGCGATCACGAGGGCACCGGCAACATCTACTCCTGCGCGCTCGATGGCTCTGACCTGCGCCGGCACACCGACCATGATGGTTTCTACGCCC
>DATBEM010000224.1:0-2877 GCA_036276115.1 Trebonia sp. | reverse complement strand
GGCCCGGGCGAAGGTCCAGAACACCCCGCTGATCGCGGCCATCCCCGACGCGAACGCCTGGGCCGCGGGCCACCGCGGCAGGTTGACCCCCTCCAGCGCGGCGACCGCCCGGGCGAACGCGTCGACCGTCGGGTTGTCGATCCGGCTGTAGGTGTAGCCGGGCATCTCGTCGTTCAGGACGGCGCGGTATTCCTCCGACGAGCCGAACGAGAACGCCGCGGTGCGGTACACCGGCGTGCCGAGCGGCTGCTGGGTCGGCGTCGGCGGGGCCGGGAGGTGCACCGCCCGCGTGTTCTCCCCGGCCTGCTTACGCACTATGTCCACGACAACACACCCCTAAGAAGCATCACAGCATCACAGCATCACGGCCCGTACCACTCCGGCTTGGCTGACCGTGACGCTAGCATCGACGCGGCCGCCTCGACGGGCAGTCCGTCCCGCATGACCGCCACCGCGACCTCGGTGATCGGCATCTCCACGCCGCGGGACCTGGCCAGCTCGAGCACCGGCTCGCACGAGGCGACGCCCTCCGCGGTCGGGCTCAGCGCGGCCGCCTCCGCCACCGACATCCCGCGTCCCAGGTTCTCCCCGAACGTCCGGTTGCGTGACAGCGGCGAGGAACACGTCGCCACCAGGTCGCCCATGCCGGCCAGCCCCGCGAACGTCTGCGCCTGCGCGCCGAGCGCCGAGCCCAGCCGGGCCATCTCGGCCAGCCCGCGGGTGATCAGCAGCGCCCGGGTGTTGTCGCCGAGCCCCATCGCGCCGGCGATGCCGACCACGATCGCGATGATGTTCTTCACCGCCCCGCCGAGCTCGCACCCGGTCACGTCGGCGTTCGTGTACGGCCGGAAGTACGGCGTGTGGCACGCGCTCTGCAGCGCCAGCGCGCCCTCCTCCGCGACACACGCGACCACCGTCCCGGTGATCTGCCGCCGGGCGATCTCGGCCGCCAGGTTCGGCCCGGCCACCACGGCCACCCGCGCCACGTCCGCGCCGAGCACCTCGCACACGACCTCGCTCATCCGCTGCCGCGTGCCAAGCTCGATCCCCTTGATCAGGCTGACCAGCAGCGCGCCCGGCGGGATGAGCGGCTTCCACTCCAGCACATTAGAACGCAGCGACTGCGCGGGCACCGCGAAGGCCACGATGTCCGCCCCGTCCAGCGCCGAAACCGCGTCCGACGTCGCCTCCAGGACGGACGTCAGCGTGATGCCCGGCAGGTAGTCCGGGTTCTCATGCAGCTCGCGCAGGACCTTGGCCAGCACCGGCCGGCGCGCGTACAGCACGGTGGAGGTCCCGGCGTCGCAGAGCACCTGCGCGAACGTGGTGCCCCAGGCGCCGGCCCCCATGACCGCAGCCCTCATGCGGGGCCGGCGCCAGGCGGATCCGGAAGCGCCGAACCGGCCGGGGCCGGAGCACCAGCGTCCGTTCGGCCCAAAGCAGGAGGCCGGCCGCCTACGTCGGGATCCCACGGTACGGCGGGCGGTGTCTCGTCCCTGATCGTGGCCAGCAGGGCGGTGATCGCGGCCATGATGTCGGCGGTCGCGGCCTGCAGCGTCGAGGCGCCCAGCCGCTGCCCGGCGTAGGCCGACAGGTCGACCGGCGGCCCGGCCACCATCTGGACCGTCTTGCGCGGGAACAGGTGCAGCTTCTTGGTGCCGTAGGGGAGGATCTCCTGCGCGCCCCACTGCGCGATCGGGACGACCGGCGCCCCGGTGGTCAGCGCCAGCCGGGCGGCGCCGGTCTTGGCCACCATCGGCCACAGGTCCGGGTCACGGGTGGCGGTGCCCTCCGGGTAGACGATCACGGCGTCGCCCTTGCGCAGCGCCCGCTCGGCCTGCTTGAGCACCAGCCCGGCGTCGCCGCGGCCGCGGTACACCGGCAGCTGGCCGAACTTGTACAGCAGCCACCCGACCACCTTGACCCCGAAGATGCCCGACTTGATCATGAACACCGGGTACCGGCGCGCGTAGCCGTCGCTGAACAGGGCGATCGCGGGCCAGTCGGCGTAGGACATGTGGTTCGGGGCCAGGATGATGCCGCCGGTCCCGGGAATGTTCTCCCGGCCCGACCACTTGAACCTGATCAGCGCCCGCAGCCCCGGGTGCAGGATGATCTGCGAGAACAGCCGCCAGCCTGGTGAGTAGCTCCACTCGCGGCGGGCCGTAGGCTGGTCCCCGGGCGGGGGGTTCCCCCGGCCGGTCCGGCCATTCCCCGTGCTCATAGCGTCAGTCTCCTGGTTCAGGTGCTCTGGTGTCGAGGCAGGATCAACCATATGACCGATAACGCGCTGATCACCTGGTCAGTGCTGATGCCCGTCAAGGTACTGTCCGAGGCCAAGTCCCGCCTGGCCGGGCTGGCCGGCCCGCGCCGCGGCGAGCTGGCCCTGGCCGTGGCCTGTGACACGGTGACCGCGGTCATGCGCACCGATCAGGCCGCCCGGGCGATCGTCATCACCGACGACCCGGTCGCGGCGTCGGCCCTGCGCGAACTCGGCGCGCAGGTGATCCCCGACGAGCCGCGCGACGGCCTCAACGCGGCGCTGCGCCACGGCGCCGCCATCGCCGCGCAGGGCTGGCCGGCGTCCGGCACGGCCGCGCTGTCGGCGGACCTGCCCGCCCTGCGCCCGGCCGAGCTCGCCCGCGCCCTGTCCGCCGCCGCCGGATGGCCGAACGCCTTCGTGGCCGACGCCGCCGGCGACGGCACCACGCTGTACACGGCGGCGCCGGGCGTGGCGTTCCGGCCTGCTTTCGGTCTGGCCAGCCGGGCCCGGCACGCGGCGGGCGGCGCCGCCGAACTCGAGCTGACCGACATACCCGGCCTGCGCCGGGACGTGGACACGCCCGCTGACCTGCGCGGCGCCGCCGAACTCGGGCT